>NZ_JBFBGN010000017.1:0-82836 GCF_040684675.1 Streptomyces sp. NPDC089915
CCTCGGCCGACATGTCGGGACCGTCGGCCGAGGACCCCTCGGGGGCGCCCGGGGTGCCGTCCGCCCGCCCGGACTCCGCCGGCTCCTCGGCGGGACGCCGGGCGGCGGCCCAGTCCGCCGCGCGGCGGACCAGGGGTTCCGCAGCGCCCTGCAGGGCGGCTCCGGCGACCTCGCCGAACAGGGCCCCGACCGCGCCGACGGCAGCGCCGCCCAGGATCTCGGCGAGCAGCCGCCGCCAGCTCCCGCCGCCGGCCCCGGCCGGAGCTCCCGGCCCGGCCGCGGAGCCGGGCCACCGCTCGTCCGCCGTTCCGGCGGTCGGGGCGGTGGGGCCGTAGGGGATCGCGGTGGCCGTGAGCTCGTCGATCGCCGTGCCGAACGCGTCGTCGAGTTCCTCGAACCCGTCCAGCCACCCCGGCGCGGACGGCCCGGGATCGAACAGGCGGCCGGTCGCCCAGGCGCACGCGGAGATCACGGACGTGTCTTCGAGCGGTCGGCCCTCGTCGTCCAGGACCAGCGCGAACATCGCGCTCTGGCCCGACAGCACCAGCTCGGTCTGCGGCACGCCGGGGTCGGGATCGGTCCCCGCGGGCAGGACGGAGATCATTGCCTGGCGGAGCAGCTCCAGGTCAAAGACCCCGCAGTAGACCTCGTGCCGCCACATACGTCCGTGGGGTGCCCGCCGCGCCCCCGTCTCCGGGTGCTCCGGAGCCCACGGCAGGAGCGGTGGCACCCGGCCCGGCTCCGGAGTCAGGTCGACCACGTACTCGTCCCTCGGCCCGGAGCGCGCGGCGGGGCGCCGGCGGGGCAGTGCCGGGATGGTCGGCGGACTGAACAGTTCGATCGCGCGCCAGCACTCCAGCAGGGCCTTCCGCCGATGGTCCTGCGCGTGTCCGCTCCGCACCCACTGCCCCCGTGTCGCACGCGCGGCGTGTTGCCGCTCCCCTGAAGATCAGCCGTATCGCTGAATCTACCGGACCGTCAGCAGGGCGTGCCCGGCGCCGGAACGCCTGGACCCTCAGGGCCGGTTCGGGCGACTTGGGCACCGGGCGGGAGGGCTCCCGGGGTGCGGTGGAACTCTCCGGTGGTGCGAGTCGTCGTCCCAGCGGAAGGGGCCGTCAGCGGGCCGGTCCGGTGAGGTGCGCCTTGGCGTCCGGGAAGGAGACGGACGCCTGGAACCGGGCCTTGCGGGCCGCGCGGCGGAAGACCGTGAGGACGGCCGGGCCGGCCAGGCAGACGCAGACGAAATTGGTGACGGCGCGGCCGGTGTCCCAGCCGAGGGAGGTCGCCAGGTCGAAGGCCAGGTAGCGGTGGAACTGCTCGGTGAAGGGGAGGCCCGGGAGGTAGGCGATCGAGCTGTTCGGGTCGAGGGAGAAGGGCCAGAAGGAGAGGTTGAGGAGGAAGCCGAAGAGGTAGCCGGAGGCCGAGCCGTAGGCGGCGAGGAGGGCGACCTCCTTGCGGCCGGTGGCCTTGGGGAGGAAGCCGGCGAGCATGCCGACGAAGGCGCAGCCGAACATCTGGTACGGCATCCAGGGCCCGACCCCGCCGGTGATGAGAGCGGAGGCGAACAGCGAGGTGCAGCCCAGGGTGAAGCCGAAGCCCGGGCCGTAGACCCGGCCGGCCAGGACGAGGATGAAGAACACCGTCTCGATGCCCGCCGTGCCCGCGCCGAGGGGGCGGATGGCGGCGTTGACGGCCGACAGGACCCCCAGCATGGCCAGGGCCTTGGAGTTGATGCCGCCCTCGGCGATCTCGGAGATCACCACGCACAGGACGATCACGAGGAGGACGCCGAAGATGAGCGGCGGGGCGTAGTTCGAACCGAACTTGCCCGGGGCGACGAGGAAGGGCCAGAAGAAGGCGACGACGCCGAGGAAGCCCGCCATGGCGATGACGGTCCCGGCGCGCGCGTTGATGCGGATGGCGGTGGTGCGTGCGGTGGCGGCGGTGGTCATGGGCGCGGGTCCGTCCCGTCGTCGGGGAGGGTGGCCGTCACCTGGGCGACCGTGAGGTAGGGGAGCGGAGCGAGGATCTTCGCGGTCTGGGGGGCGAAGACGGGTGAGGCGACGATGACTTCGGTCGTGGGGCCGTCGGCGACGATGTCGCCCTCGGCCATGACGACCACCCGGTCGGCGGCGCGGGCGACGAACTCCACGTCGTGGGTGGAGATCACCACGGCGCGGCCCTCCGCCGCGAGGCCGTCGACGATGCGGACCAGCTCGCTCTTGGCGCGGTAGTCCAGGCCGCGGGTGGGCTCGTCGAGGAGCAGGACGCGCGGGGCGGCCGAGAGCTGGATGGCGAGGACGAGGGCGAGTTTCTGGCCTTCGGAGAGGTCGCGGGGGTGGGTGGTGTCGGGGATGCCGGGGGCGAGCCGGTCGAGGATGGCGCGGGCGCCGTCTCCGGTGGTGCCGGACTCGGTGTCGGCCTGGTCGAGTTCCTGCTTGACCGATTCGAGGTAGAGGAGGTCGGTGGGCGTCTGAGGGACCAGGCCCACCCGCCGCCGGGCCTCGGCGGCCGGGAGCTTCTTCGGGTCCGCGGGCTTCGTGTCGCCGTCCGCCGGCGCGACGGCCACGGTGCCGGCCTTGCGCGGGCCCGAGCCCTGGAGCGCCCAGAGGAGGGAGGACTTGCCGGAGCCGTTGCGGCCCATGAGCGCGGTGATCTCCCCACCCCGCAGGCCGAGGTCGACCTCCCGTACGGCCGGGACGCCGTGGTACGTCACCGTGACGCCGCGCGCGGTGAGCAGGTGCGGACGGCCGGCCGCCGGAGCGGGTCGTACCGGTGGGGGAGTGACGCCGGCCAGACGGGTGCGCAGGGGCGCGGCGGTGCGGCGGGCGTCGCGGATCGAGAGGGGGAGCGGGGTCCAGCCGGCGGCGCGGCCCAGTTCCACGATGGGGGGTGCGATCGAGGACGTACGGAAGACGTCCGCGGGCGGGCCGGACACCACGCGGCCGTCGCCGGGGAGGTGGATGACGCGGTCGGCGTACTGGACGACGCGCTCCAGCCGGTGTTCGGCGAGGAGGACGGTGACGCCGAGGTCGTGGACGAGGCGGGTGACGGCGGCCAGGACCTCCTCGGCGGCGGTCGGGTCGAGGGCGGAGGTGGGCTCGTCCAGGACCAGGATGCGGGGGTGGGCGGTCAGGACGGAGCCGATGGCCACGCGCTGCTGCTGTCCGCCGGAGAGTTCGTGCAGGGCGCGGTGGCGCAGGTCGGCGAGGCCGAGCAGGTCGAGGGTCTCCTCCACGCGCTTGCGCATGGTGGCGGGCGGGACCGCCAGTTGCTCCATGGCGTAGGCGAGTTCCTCCTCGACCGTGTCGGTGACGAAGCCGTCGAGGGGGTCCTGGCCGACGACGCCGACGACGTCGGCGAGTTCGCGGGGCGGGTGGTCTGCGGTGTCCCGGCCGTCGACCAGGACCCGGCCGTAGAGGGTGCCGCCGGTGAAGTGCGGGACGAGGCCGTTGACGGCGCCGAGGAGGGTGGACTTGCCGACGCCGGTGTGGCCGACGACCAGGCAGAGTTCGCCTTCCTCGACGGTGAGGTCCACGTCGCGCAGGACCGGTTCGGCCGTGTCCTCGTACTGGACGGTGACCTGGTCGAAGTGGATCACTTGGGTTCCTCGGTGCGCTGGGCGGGGGCGGGGGCGGGGAGAGGGGCGGCGGGTCGGGCGGGTGGCGCGGGCGGTGGGGCCAGGAATCCGGCGGTCCCGGCCAGGAGGACGGCCGCGGCCGGTACCAGGGGCAGGGTCGGCCAGCTGAGCGGGTAGATGGACGGGTTGAGCTCGGCGGCGTTGAACCCGACGTTGGCGAAGAGGAGGACGGCGGAGAGGACCCCGCAGCCGGCGACGGCCCATTCGGCGAGGTGCCAGGGGTCGGGCCGGTAGCTGGTCCGGGTGATGCGGCGGCCGCCGAGGCGGAGCCCGGCGAAGCACAGCAGCGCGCCCGCGCCCATCGCGGGCAGGCCGAGCAGCTTGGGGGCGGTGGCGTCGAGGAGTCCGTACGCCCCGGCGCACAGGCCGCACATGCCGAGCAGCATCAGGGCGCCCGTGGCCCGGCGCGAGCGGCGGGTGGCGGTGCCGGCGCGGCCGTAGCCGCGCGAGTCCATGGCCGCGGCCAGGCGAAGGGAGCGCTCCAGGGCGTCTTCGAGGACGGGCACGATGATGCCGCGCAGGGCGCGCAGGCCCTTGGAGCGGCCGGCGCGGAGCCGGCGGGCGCGGTGGACGCGTTGCACGCTCTGGACGAGCTGGGGGGCGACGCTGATGGAGACGGTGACGGCGACGCCGAGTTCGTAGAGGGCGCCGGGCAGGACGCGCAGGGCGCGTTTGGGGTTGGCGAGGGTGTTGGCGGCGCCGATGCAGCACAGCATGCAGGCCAGGCGCAGGCCGTCGGTCGCCGCGGAGAGCAGGGCCTCCAGGGAGACGGGGCCGCCCAGTCGGATGCCGGCGTACCAGTCGGGGGTGGGGATGTGGGGCAGGGAGAAGAGGAAGTGGTCGCGGGGGGTGATGCCGGTGGCGAAGACCGCGCGGAACAGCACCCGGATGGTCACCACGGTGAGGGCCAGGTAGAGGTAGTACTTGAAGCCGCGGGCCCAGGGGGCCTCGGTGCGGCGCATGGTGATGACGTGGCCGAGGACCGCGAGGACGAGGAACAGCAGCAGCGGGTTGTTGGTGCGGCTGACCGCGGTGGCCAGGGCGAGGGCCCAGATCCACCAGGCGACCGGGTGCAGGGTGCGGGGCAGACGGCGGCCGCCCGCGTCCGGCGCGGGGCCGGACGCGGGCGGCTTCACCGGTGCCGCGGGGAGGGTACGGGCCATGCGGCTACTCCGTACGGCGGCGGCGCTTGGCCGCGTACACGGCCGCGCCACCGATCAGGAGGACGAGCGCCCCGGTGGCGACGGCGGGCAGGTACGAGCCCGCGTCGTGTTCGGCGTCGGCGGCGGGAGCCGCCTCCACGACCTGGGGGCCGGGAGCCGGAGCCGCTGCCGCGGGAGCGCCGGCCGGCGGGGTCGGGGCGATGCTCTCGGAGGGGCTCACCGAGGGAGAGGGGCTTCCCGGGGCCGTGGGGCTGGCCGCCGGAGGCAGCGGCGGGGGTGGCGGTGTCGTCGCCGGAGCGGCCGGGGGCGGGTTCTCGGGTTTGGGACCGGTGTTGACGTTCGGCGGGGGCGGCTTGGCGGTGCGGGTGTCCTGCGGTGCGGGCCCGCCGGTGGGCTGCGTGTTGTGGGCGCGCAGCTGGTCGGGGGTGACGGCGGGCTTGCCCTCGGTGCCCTCGACGTTCGTGGCGCCGAAGATCCACAGGTCGACGCCGCCCGGCTCGGGCTTGTAGAGCATGGCGCCGAGCTGGCTGTACTGCCAGGTGTTCTGGCCGGGGTCGGCGTGCCAGTACGACCAGTACGCGGAGGCGGGCGGGGTCAGTACGCAGTCGTCCTGCTGCGGCGTCGGGAACTGCCTGCCGCCCTGGTACCCGCTGTAGCCGATCCGGCAGATGAAGGCGGGGCCGTCGTGGCCGGTGCCGGTGGTGGCCCAGCCGCCCTGGTTGAGGAGCTCGTAGCCCGTGGTGGGGGTGGTGCCGCAGGCACGGTAGACGGGGCCGCCCCAGTGGCTGAAGTCCACGGCCAGGACCACGCCGGACGAGGTGGTGCACTGGCCCATCGGCTGCGGCGCGGCCCCGGCCGGGGCCGCGGTGGCGGCGAAGGCCGCCACCGTCAGCCCCAGCGCGGCGGCCGTGCGTGCCAGTGCCCGCACGATGCGCTCGCGGCTCATGCCCGGCTCCCCGGGGTCGTGCGGCGGCGCTTGGTGGCGCGGGTGAGACCCCAGCCGCCCAGGGTCAGGGCCAGAGCCGCGGCGGCGAGGCCGCCGACCCGGGTTCCGGTGGAGGCGAGAGGGCCGCCACCGGCCGACCCGGACCCGGAGCCGCCCGCGGAGCCCGTGCCGCCGCCGTTCTCGCCCGGCGTCACGATGACGGGCGAGCCGTTGCCGCCGGACGTACCGCCCGAGGTGCCCCCGGACGTGCTGGGGACCGGCTCGGGGGTCGTACCGGTCAGGTCGCGGGCCAGGGTGCCGAAGGAGATCCCGGTGGCACCGCCGACGGCCTGGGTGGAGGCGCGCAGGTCGGAGCCGGCCTGGGCGTCCTTGGCGACGTTGAAGCCGCCGTCGGCGTTCTGCTGGCTGGCCAGGAACTTCCGTGCCTTGGCGATCTGGGCGCCGTACCTGGGCGCGTCCAGGGAGAGCCCCTGGACGGCGAGGGCCGCGGAGTTGACGGAGTTACCGGAGGCGCCGGGGAAGCCGCCGTCCTCCTTCTGCTGGGCCGCGAGCCAGGCGAGCGCCTTGTCGACCGCCGCCCGGGATCCGGCGTCGGGGAGCAGGCCCACGGTCATGGCGGCCATGGCGGTGGAGTCCACCTCGGGGCCGCTGGGCTCGCCGATCAGGCTGACCCAGGCACCCGAGGGGGTCTGGAGGCTCTTGAGGTAGGCGGCGGGCTCGGCCGCGGCGGCCTTCTCGCCGGCGCGCAGCTGGGCCATGACACCGAGGGACTGCTTGAAGACGGAGGTGGCGTATGCGTAGTTGCCCTTGGCCGCGCACTCCTGCGGGGTCGAGGTCTTCGCCTGGCAGACGATCTTGCCGAGCGCGGCGATCAGGTCCTGGCCGCCGAAACTCCGGGGGTCGCGGCCGACGGTCTCGGCGAGCACGGCCGCCTTGCCGATGGAGCCCCCGTTCGCGTACTTCGTGCCGACGAGGGTCCACTCGTGGATCCCGCGCTTCTGGCCGTCCCTGCCGCCCTTGTCCATGAAGTCGACGATGCGGCGCAGGGCGGCGTTGTCCTCGCCGGTGGCGGCGAGGGAGTACGCGCCGTCGATGGTCAGGCCGTAGTCGGCGAAGCCGCTGCCGGGCCGGCTCTCGTAGAAACGGCCCTGCACCAGCCGGGACGGGGCGGTCAGGTACGCGACGCCCTTCTTCGTGTCGGGCCCCTCACCGGCCGGCGGCGTGGTCGGGGGGTCGGTCGGGGCCGGCGGTGCGGCCGGCTTGGCGGTCAGGGCGGCGAGATCGCTGCCGGCGCCCGCGATCGAGGCCGTCGCCGTGGGGTACAGGCGGGATTCGGTGTCGTCCTCGGCGAAGCCGAATCCGCCGGTCGGGAGCTGGCGCTTGGAGAGCCAGGAGACGCCGGCGTCCGCGAAGGCCTCGTCACCGAGGGCGCGCAGCGCCTGCGCGGCCCAGCCGGTGGCGGCCGGGTTGCCGGTCGTCTCGTAGTACACGGAGGGCCATGCCCCGGTCGCCAGCTGGGACCTCTTGAGGTGGTTGCGGGCCTTCTGGAGCACCGTTTCGTGGCCGCCGGCCCGTTCCAGGGCCAGGGCGATCAGGCCGGTGGCACCGGCCTCGCTCTCGCACCCCGGGCTGCCGGGCCGGATGAGGACACTGGTGAATCCACCGTCCTCGCACTGGAGGAGGGTCAGCCGGGCCACGGAGCCGGCCGGGGGCGTCATACCGGCGTTGACCAGGGCGAGGACGGCCATGGCCTGCCCGTCGGCCTGCCCGGTCGTGCGGAAGTCGCCCTTAGTGAAGCAGCCTTCGACCGTCTCGCCGTCGCCGATGTCGCGGGGGCAGGCGTACTTCACCAGGTCGCCGAGCAGGTCGTGGCCGCCGAACGCGCGGGGGTCCTTGCCGGTGGCCTCGGCGACGAGGGCGAGGCGGGCAGCGGCGGTGGCGTCGGGGATGCGGTCCTTCCCGGCCGGGTAGGCGTACGCGTCGGTCTGCGCGGGCGTGGCGAGGAAGTCGGCGATCTTCTTCGCAGCCGGGCTCTTGCGGTCGGCCGCCGCGAGGGCGAACACCGCTTCGGTGGTGAGGAAGTGGTTGGGGGTGGTGGAGCCCTCGTCGACGACGCGTTCCCCGTCCGTCAGCGTCCCGGTGACCCAGCGGGTGGCCGCGGGCACGTCGACCCGGCCGGCCGGGACCTTGGGCGGTGCCGTCGGAACGGTGGGGTCGGGGGTGGTGAAGCCACGGACGTCGTCCGGAGTGAAGGACGGCTTGCCCTTCGTGCCGGCGACGTCGGTGCCGCCGTAGACCCAGGCCTCCACATCACCGGGCTTCGGGTGCCGGGCCATGGCCCCCTGCTGGCTGTAGGACCACTTCCGCTGGCCGGGCGAGGCGGTCCAGTACGACCAGTAGGCGGTCGCCTGCGGAGTGAGGACGCAGGGTTCCCTCTCGGGCGTGGGGTACTGCGTGCCGGTGCCCTTGCCGATGCGGCAGATGAAGGCGGGGCCGTCGTGGACGGTGCCCTCCATGGTGAACCCGGCGGTCCGCAGCAGCTCGTAGCCGGTGGTGGGGGTGGTGTCGCAGCCCTTCTCCAGCTTGCCGCCGAACGGGCCGAAGTCCACGGCGACGAGGGCGCCGGTGGTGGCCGTGCACCGCTCGACCGGGTCGGCCGACGCGGGCACGGCCCCGCCCACGAAGGTCACGCCCGCGGCGAAGGTCAGCAGCGCCGCCGCTGTGAGCGACAACAGCCCCTTGTGCCGCATGCGTTGCTCTGCTTGCTGTGCGGTCCCCACCACGGCCCCTCGTGTCGGCCGGGCGGACCTGTGCGTGGCAAAAGGACTCCCGCGGCCGGCATGGCGGCAGGGAAGGCCGTTTCGAACCACGCCGTAGTCCGCGACGGCGTTTCTCGCTGCAAAAAACCTGGCTCCAGGCATTCCGACTCGCCCGGGCGGTGCCGGGCCTACGGTTGCGGGTCAGCGCCGGATTTCGACCGGCTTCCCCTGGAGCTGAGTGCTTATCAGTCGGAGTGGAACACGCGGATAAAGACACCGTCAAGGTGGTCTGCGTCTCACGCGGAACGGGCTCCCGGCCCCTCGATCGGGGCCGCTCACGGTGGCTGGCGGACCGTTGATCACTCGGGTAGCGTCCTGGGCTGCCACATGGGGGAACCCGGTGCGAATCCGGGGCTGACGCGCAGCGGTGTGGAACGGCAGGGGGCCGTTCCGAGCCCGAATGCCCGTGCGGCATGGCACATCACAAGCCGTACCACGCGTTCGGACGGCCGCCACCGAGCTCCGGGCCGTCCGCCCGCACGAGCTCCGGTCAGGTCGGCGTCCCTCATTCCAGGAGCAGGCCATGTCCCGTCCCCGTACCGCCCGCCGCCTCACGCTCGCGGTGCCCGCCGCGCTCGGCGCCCTCGCCCTCACCACGCTGCCGGCCTTCGCCACCTCCTCGCCCGCACAGATCGCCACGTCCAAGACGAACGGTGTGACCTATCTCAAGTCCCTCCAGGCCGCGGACGGTTCGTACGCCGGGGCCGGACTGTCCAACGAATGGGCGTTCACCGCCTTCGCGGCCACCGGCACGGCGGTCGTCGACGTCCACCCCGGCGGCGACACCACGAAGAACGCGCGCACCGTCTACCGCAACCTGCTCTCGACGGCGGGCTGGCCGCAGGCCTCCCCGGTCGTGACGGACTACGAGCGAGGCACCCTCAACGCCTACGCCGCCGGCATCGACCCGGCCCGCGTCTCCGCCTCCCGCAACCTCATCGCGAACGTCTACTCCTACTGGCAGACCGCCGAGACCGGCTACTTCGGTCCGTCCGGGAACTTCAACGGCACGGTCTTCGCGGCCCTTTCGCTGGGCGGGGCCAAGACCCAGGCCGGCGGTGCGCGCGTGCCGCAGGCGCTGACCGACGCGATGGTCACCCGCATCCGGGCCAACCAGCACGTCGACGGCGGCTGGACCTACAACAAGGCCGAGGGCAACCCGACCGTCCTCAACTCCGCGGGCGACGTGGACATGACCGGCGCGGCCATGGCGGCCCTGTGCGTCTCCGGCGTCGCGAACACCGACACCGACGTCGTCGAGGCGAAGAACTTCCTGAAGAGCAAGCTCGTTTCCGGAAGCGGCGCCTTCAACTCCCTCTACGGAGTCAACACCAGCTCGAACGGCTGGGGCGTGGCCGGCCTCAACGCCTGCGGATTCAACCCGCAGACCGGTGACTTCCTCACCGGCAGCGGCAAGACGCCGATCGACTTCCTCATCGCCAACCAGTACAACCCGGCGGGCGGCTTCAAGTACAAGCCCTCCGACACCAGCGCCAGCGCGTACGCCTCCATCGACGCCCTGCGCGCGGTCGCCGGCGGAGGCTTCACCACCGCCCCGCCCGTCCCCGTCACCCCCGGCGCCCCGCAGTGGGTCGCCCAGTCCACCTTCACCGCCGGCACGGCCACGAAACTGGCACTGACCGTCGACGACGGCGCCGGCGGCCTCAAGGTCTGCTCGGTGGCCTTCACCCCGACCGGGACGACCACCACCCTCGGCGACGTGCTGGCCGCCGCGACAGGCGGCGCCACCCCGTCCGGTTGCGTCACGAGCGTGACCCCCTCGTCGGGGACCGGCACGATCACCGACGTCAACGGCAAGGCCAACAGCGGCTCGAACACCTGGAAGGTCAGCGTCGACGGCTCGGCCTTCGCCGGGGCCCTGCGCGAGAAGGTCATCAGCGTGGGCGACACCATCGCACTGCGGTGGGGTGCCTGACCTGCTCACACCGGCGCGGGGTACGGGCCTTGGGCCCGTACCCCGCCGAAGGGCCTGGCAACGGCCCTTCGGGCCGGATTAGAAAGAGGTCCAGGTGAAGGCGACCTGGTCACCCGCAGCGATCTTGAACTGGCATCCGCCGACCGGGGTCGGGGTGCCGTTGACGGAGATGCTCCAGTAGGCGGAGCCGCCACCGTTCACGTTCTTGATCGTGTCGACGGAGAAATCGTCGAAGGACGCGTACCAGGTGCCGTCCCAGCCGAAGTAGTTGAGGCGGGCGGCGTCGTCGAGGGCGGCGGTCGGGGTGGGCACCTTGGTCGCGTTGGCGCCGCCGTTGGTTCCGTCGCACTTGTGGGTGCCGCCGGTGGCGGTGGTGACGTCGTGGCCCTTGGTCGTGATCTTGCCCTTGAACAGCAGCCCATCGGGGCCCTGGACGGTGAGGTTGACCTTGACGGGCGCGTTCGTGTGGGGCTGGGGGGCGGCCTCGGCGACGGCGGGAGCGCCGGCGAGCGCCAGGCCGAGGGCGACCGTGGTGATCACGGAGCGGCGGGCGGGTATCTGACGCATGGCGCCTTCTTCCTGAGAGGGACGACGGGCCTGCCGCCGACGATCCCCTCAGCCCCACGCGCCCGTCCCCTGCTCGTTCCGCGGGGAACGAGCAGGGGACACCGGCCCGGGGTCGGGGCTTCGCGCTGCAGACCATGACAGTGAGAAGCAGTACGCATCGCACCCCGGGTACTCCGACTCACGGCGCCCTCGGCCCCGTTCACGGTTGCAGGTCAGCGCCGGATTCCCACCGGCTTCCCCCAGCTGTGCACGCATTCGGTTGTGGGCCCCGGTCCTTGAGGGGCCGGAGCAGAACGCATCGTACGGTCTGGAAGGCCGGTGCCGGAAGCCGGTCACGCGAGCGGCTTGCGGTAACGGACGTACTCGTTGCGCCTCCGGAACCCCACGCTCTCGTAAAGATCGTAGGACCGGTGCGGATTCGCCGTGCCCGTGTACAGCCTGGCCGTCGTCGCACCCTGTTCGCGAAGGCTTCGTAGCCCTTCCAGCAGCAGGATCCGGCCGATTCCGAGGCGTCGCCGGTCCGTTCGGACGCTCAGCTCTTCCACCTCGCCCACGGTGGGGTCGTGGCCGCGGAGGGAGCAGAGGGCCACGCCGAGCATGTCCTGCCCGTTCCACGCGGCCCTCCAGCATGCCGGGTCGGCGGCGTCGACGAAGTCCTGGAAGGGCCACTTCTGCGTGAAACCGGTGTCCGCGTACGAATCGACGACCGTCCTCCAGGCCGCGCGGTAGTGGCCGCTCCCGACCGGGCCCGTCCGTATCCCGGCAGGGAGTTCGCCGCCCGGCTCGGGCAACTGCCGCAGATCGCCCAGCTCCAGCTCGACCAGAGTGAAGACGCGCCGGTAGCCGGCTGCGAGCAGAAGCGCCGTGGCGTCCCGCTCGGAGACCATGGCGTTCGCACCGATCACCGCCGCCCGCGCCGTGCCGTGTTCTTCGACGAGCCGGCGGATCCGCCCTTCGGCCCAGCTCAGCATGGCTGAGCCGATGCCCTGGCCGCGATGCTCGGGCAAGAGGTGACCGCGGTGCAGGTACAGCCACGTATCGTCCCGCTCCTGCCACCACCGGATCGTCGAGTAGCCGACGACGCTCCCGTCGCGTACCACCAGGACCTGGTTTTCGGACGGCTCGTCCAGCTTGGCGGAGGCCTCGGCGATCTCGGCCGCTGTCGGGAGCCCTTCCACGACCGAACGGACGTCGACCCCGTCCCGTTCGGCACATCCCAGCCGCACCGCGGCCATGGGGCCGTGGTCCTCGTCGCCCCGATAGGGCCGGAACCCGAAGCCGGCCGGGAGGTCCTGTCCTGGCGTGTCATCCGACATGACCGGAGCATCTCGGACTCCGTCGCCGCGCGCCACCGTCCCACCTCGCGGGCCGGACCGGCTCATTCCCGGCAGCGGTACTTCACCGGGCTCGTCGGCATCAGGTCGTCCGGGGTTGCCGGAGTCCCTGGAGGAGGAGGGCGATCAGGCGTCGGGGGTCGTAGCGGGGGTCGTCGTCGCGTCCGATGCAGAGGTTGCCGATGCCGCGCATCAGCTCGTAGGGCTGCGTGCCGGGCCTGATGTCGCCGGCCGCGACGGCGGCGTCGAGCAGTTGGGCGCAGACGGGCAGCAGGCGGTCGAGGAAGTAGGCGTGCAGCGCGGCGAAGCGGTCGCTGTCGGACTGGAGGGCGTCGGCGAGGCCGTGCTTGGTGACCAGGAAGTCGACGAAGAGGTCGATCCATTGGCGCAGTGCGTCGAGCGGGGAACCGGCATCGGCCGCCAGCTTCGGGCCGGCTTCGGCGCATGCCTCGATCTGGTGCTGGTACACGGCGGTGACGAGGTCCGCCCGGGTCGGGAAGTGGCGGTAGATCGTGGCCATCCCCACTCCCGCCCGGGTCGCGATCCGGCGGATCGGCGCGTCGACGCCGGAGGTGACGAACACCTCGGCGGCGGCAGCGAGCACCGTCTCCCGGTTGCGCTGGGCATCGGCCCGCTTGCCGCGGACCGGCGCATCCCCTCCAGGACCCTCGGCGGCCATCACGTCCTCCTTCGAAACCGGTTGACAAAACGGAGCAGCGCTCCGGATAGTAAGTGGAGCAGTGTTCCGTTTAATCCTAGCCGAAGCCGAACACTCCTGACCGCCTTGCCCGCCAGTCGACGGCAGGAGGCCGGCGGGTGCCCGGCGCCACCGAAGGGGAACCCACCGTGAGCACATCCACCACCGCCGATGCCTTGGGCGCGCCCGTCCCGGTGCTGTCCTTCAGTCCCGTGGTCCTGTCCGTGCCCGGACGTCCCGTGGATCTCCAGGTGCGTGTCTCCGCACCCTCTACCGGCACCAGCCTCCCCGTCATCCTCCTCTCCCACGGCCATGGCCCCTCGAACAACCTCTCCTCGCTCAACGGCTACGCGCCGCTCGCCGACTTCTGGGCGGCACACGGATTCGTCGTCGTCCAGCCCACCCACCTCACCTCCAGGACACTGGCCGGCCTGGTCGCGGACGCCCCCGGAGCGCCCGACTTCTGGCGCTCCCGCGCCGAGGACATGAGCCACGTCCTCGACCGGCTCGACGTGATCGAGAACGCCGTGCCGCAGCTCGCCGGGCGGATCGACCGCACCGAGGTCGCCCTCGCCGGACACTCGCTCGGCGGTTTCACCGCCGCCCTCCTGCTGGGCGCCGGACTCACCGACCCCGAAACGGGCGACCTGGTGCACCTCGTCGAGCCGCGGATCAAGGCGGGCGTACTGCTCGCCCCGCCCGGCAGGGGCGGCGATGTCTTCAACGGACCCATGGCCGCGCAGTGGCCGATCATCGGGGCCGTCGACTTCTCCACCATGACCGCACCCGCGCTGGTCGTCACCGGAGACGAGGACGACCCCCGGCACTTCACGGACATGGGGCCGGACTGGCACGCCGACCCCTACACCCTCGCCCCCGGCCCCAAGACCCTGCTCACCCTCTTCGGCGCGGAGCACGGACTCGGCGGGATCGCCGGATACGACGCCGCCGAGACCACCGACGAAAGCCCCGAGCGGGTCGCCGCCCTCGCCCGGCTCACCACGGCATACCTCCGCACCCGGCTCCACCCCGGCGACCACGCCTGGCAGGCCGCCTGCGAGACACTGACGACCGGACCCGACCCGGTAGGACGAGTCGAATCCAAGTGAGTCCGCTGCCGCGTCGGCCCGAGGGGGCGAAGGGGGCGCCTTACCGGTTGCTCACGAGACCCGGGGAGGGCCGCTTCCCCCCGTCCGCCATCAGAGGGTGGCGGCGCGCAGCACGATCAGGGCGACGGAGGCCACGGTGAGGACCGCCGCCGGAGACGCGCCCTTGTGGTCGCCGACGCGCAGGTGGACGGCGACCGCCCCGGCGAAGTAGAGCGTGAGGCCCATCGCGGCGGCGATTCCGACGGGTCCCCACCAGAGTCCGGCCATCGCACCGGCCGCGCCCGCGATCTGAGCGCCGATCAGGAGAGCCATCACGCTCTGCGGCACTCCGAGGTGGGACATCTGCTCGGTGATGTGCCGGGTGCGCAGAGACTTGGCTCCGGCCGATATCAGGAGAACCGCCGACATGAACACGGTGACGACGGCAAGGGAGACGAACATGGCGGGAACCTCAATCATGCGAGATGCGAGTAAGGAGCGTGCGCACGTCGACGACGATAGGCGGCCGTCAGGTACCTCCAGGTAACCTTCGGGGCATGAGCCTGCGACCTGGAATCGCCTTCCTCGCGGACTGTCCCGCCCTCCTGGCCATGGAGGTCATCTCCAGCAAGTGGTCCGTGGTCACGCTCTTCGCCCTGACCGATGGCCCTTTGCGCCATGGCGAGTTGGTCGAGCTGAGCGGTGGCATCTCGCGGAAGGTGCTGACCCAGACGCTGCGCCGGCTCCAGGCCAACGGGCTCGTCGAGCGGCACGCGTACGCCGAGGCGCCGCCGCGCGTGGAGTACGGCCTGACCGATCTCGGGCGAACCCTGGAGGAGCCCATCAGGATGCTCACCGCATGGGCGCGGGAGAACGGCGAGGCGGTCGTCACCTTCCGGGAGGCGGCCGAGGCGGCCGAGGCGGCCGGGGCCGCCCGGTGACGCCGTACCGTGCGGCCGCCGATCCACGCCCGGCCGCCGCCGTCCGCCGCCTCAGCGACCGCCACGCGCCACTGTCGGCCGCCGGCCCGGACCTCGGCTGATCCGCGCGAAGTCTTCCCCCCCTGATCCCCGTCTGACCGTCCGCCCTCCCCGCCCCGGCCTCGTTGGTGCCGTGACCGGGCACATGACAAGGTGGGGGCGTGAGTGAGGGACGGTCGAGGACACCCCTGTACCTGAAGGTCGCCGCGGACCTGCGCGCGGCCATCGCGGCGGGAGAGTACGGCTCCGGGGCGAAACTGCCCGCGGAGGACGAACTCGGCCGCCGCTACGGTGTGTCCAGGGGGACGGTGCGCCAGGCGCTCGCCGCGCTGCGCGCCGACGGGCTGGTCACCTCCCGGCGCGGTACCCGGCGCGTCGTACTGGGAGCGCCCCGCCTGCACGGCTTCGGCGAGCTGCGCAGCTTCACCCGCTGGGCGCGGTCCCTGGGCGAGGAGCCCGGCGGCCGGGTGGTCGCGCTGAACCGGGTGGAGGCGGACGAGGAGGAGGCGGAGCGGCTCCGGCTGGAATCCGGCGCGTTCGTCTACCGCGTACGGCGGCTGCGCACGCTGTCGGGGACGCCGGTGATGGTGGAGCGGACCACCTACCCGCAGCGGATCGGCGAGCTGGTCGCCGCCATGCCGCTCGACACGGTCTCGCACTCCGAGCAACTGGAGCTCCACGGCGTCCTCTTCGCGGACGCCCGGCACACCATCGACCTCGCGCGGGCGGACGAGGACGACGCGGAGCTCCTCGGGTGCGGGATGGGTGAGGCCCTGCTGCGGGAGCGGCGGCTGTCGACCGACCCGGCCGGGTCGCCGGTCGAATGGTCCCAGGACCGCTACCTGCCCGGCACGGTCGCGTTCACCGTGCAGAGCTCGACGGCGACCTCGGCGCTGGGGCGGCGGCTCGGCCCCTGAGCCCCTCCGCCCCAGCGGCCGACGGCTCAGCGCGCCGGCACCGCTCCGGGGCGCAGCAGGACCTCCAGCAGCGGGCGGAAGTGGGCGAAGTCCGGGGTCGGGAGTTCCGGGTCCTTCGCCTGCTCGTCCCAGCGGCGTACGGCCACGGCGTCCCGTGAGCCCGGGTGGGCCGCGAAGGCGCGCGCCTGTTCCTCCGTCATCGGGCCGCCCTGGACGCGCAGGGTGTGGACGGACGCCTCGGAGAGCAGGTCGAAGTAGCCGGGTTCGACGGTGCAGAGATAGCGCTTCGCGGCGACGTGCAGCCGGACGGGCCCGGTCACCTCGGGGCCGAACCACTGGCCGAGCCAGTCGGCACCGGTGTGGCTGTGCCGGTTGTCGGTCCCGTTCTCCATCAGGTCGCGGCCGGTGACCGCGCCCTGGAAGTGCCCCACGTCGTGCAGCAGTGCCGCGGCCACCAGGTGCGGCGGGGCACCGGCGGCCTCGGCGAGGGCGGCGGCCTGGAGCATGTGCTGGGCCTGGGTGACGGCCTCGCCGAAGTACTCGGCACGGCCCTCGCCCTCGAACAGCCGGGCCAGGACGTCGACGGGGTGCGGGGCGGGAGCGGCGCTCATGCGGTGACCGCCTTCCTGCGGAGTACGGCGAGGGTGGAGGCGAGTCCGTCGATGTCGGCGTAGGTGCCCTGGAGGTGGCGGTCGCCCGATTCGGCGAAGGCCGTACGGGCGTGCAGCAGCCGGGTGTTGTCGAAGATCAGGCAGTCGCCCGGGGCGAGCCGGAACTCCAGCTGGAGCTCCGGGCGCGACAGCAGCTCGCCGAAGCGCCGGTAGGCGGCGTAGAAGGCGTCGAGCTCCTCGGCCGGCCGGCGCAGGGTGCCGATGGAGCGGTTGTTGAAGCGGATCTCCCGGATCCGGCCGGCCGGATCGGTTCCGATCAGCGGCCGGTGGGCGACCAGTGCGGTGCGGTCGTCGGCGAAGGTGAACGGGACCGGTACCCGGGTGAGGACCTCGTACGCCTGCGGGTCCTCGGCCCGGAGCAGGGCGGCGGCGTGGAACCCGTCGACGAGGCCGGAGTCGCCTTCCCGGGCCGCGTTGGACAGGCAGTGCAGCAGCTGGAGGGTGGGGACCGGGTCGCGGTAGGGGTTGTCCGTGTGCGGGGTGATGCGGGCGCCGGTGAAGGCGAGGTTGTTGGGGTCGGCCTCGACGCGGACCTCGAACAGCTCGCCGTAGTTCGTCTCCCGCACGAACCCGAAGGTCCGGGCGACCTCAAGGACCTGCCGGTCGCGGACGGGAACCCCGCGCAGCAGGACGAAGCCGAACCTCATCACGCTCTCCAGCGCGCCGGCGGCGACGGCGGGATCGGCGGTGTACGCGGACCACTCGGCCTCGGGGAACCGGCCCGCGAGCCCCGCCGCGTCCCACAACTCCTTGTCGTCCTCGCCGCGGCCGTCGCCGGGGCCCGCGGGGGAGCCCGGCAGGTGGGCGTCGAGCCAGGTGTCGGCGTAGACGGAGCGGTGGCCGTCGGGGGTCCAGACGACCTCTCGCGCGGGCGCGCCGTCCGCGGTGAGGGTGTCGAGGACGGCGTCCACGGCGAGCCCGGCGGGCAGGTCGGTGATCTGGAACAGCTTCTGGCCGTTGCGGGGGTCCCGGCATTCGGCGCAGGGGCAGTTGTCACGCAGCCACAGCGGTGGCGCGGACGAGAGGGTCGACATGAGCGCGGCTCCATGTTGTACAGACAACTTCTTCCGATGCCGGGGAGCCTCACAAAGCGGGATGACGTCACGGTTACGGGTAGATGGCCTCCCTCCGCTCCGCGCGCGCGGAACCACCGGCCACCTGCCACGGCCGCGCCGGCTCAGGGCAGGGAGGTGCGGTGGAGGCTGATGAGCAGGCGCCAGACACGGCCCGCGATCTCGGCGGGGGAGGCCTCGATGAGGCCGTGCAGCCAGTCGGCGAGCACCCCGGCGAAGGCGGAGGCCACGGCCGAGGCGACCAGGTCGGGCTCCGGCGCGCCGGCCAGGGCCCGTTCGGTCCGGCTCCGCTCGCGCAGGTCCCGGTGGAGGGCGTGGCCGAGCGGTCCGCCGCCGCCGGGGCGGAGCAGTTCCCGGTAGAGCCCGGCGTGCCGGGGGAGGCGGTCGAAGAAGTCGAGCAGGGCGGGCGGCGGGCTCGCCGGGTCGGGGACGCCGCGCCAGGCGTGCAGGGCGTCGACCGCCTCGCGGACGATGTCGGCGCAGGTGTCGACGGCGAGCGCCTCCAGGTCGGCGTAGTGGAGGTAGAACGTGGCCCGGCCGACGCCGGCCCGGCGCGCGACGGCGGAGACGCCGACCTTGTCCAGCGGGCGGTCCGCGCACTCCTCCAGGAGGGCCTGGCGCAGCCTGTCGGGGTGCGTTCGGTGCGGGGGTCCTCCGGCACGCCCGTCACCCGGCCAGCAGGACGGCGCCGAGCGCCAGGGCGCCGGGCAGGGCCTGGGCGATCAGGATGCGCCGGTTGGCGGTGATGCCGCCGTAGACCCCGGCGACCACCACGCAGACGAGGAAGAAGACCCGCGCCCCGAAGCCCGTCGGGTCCCCGGCGCACAGGCCCCACACCAGCCCGGCGGCCAGGAAGCCGTTGTACAGGCCCTGGTTCGCCGCGAGGGGGGCGGTGGCGCGGGCGAGGTCCGCGTCGAACCCGGAGAGCTTCCGGCCGGGCGGCCGCTCCCACAGGAACATCTCCAGCACCAGGAAGTACGCGTGCAGCGCGGCCACCAGGCCCACCAGCACGGTCGCGGTCGTCTCCATCAGCGCAGCCCCACCCTCTCGTCCTGGCGATCGCGCCGTCCGTACGGGGCGCGCCGACCGGGGAAATTTTCTGAACAGGTGACCATAATTTATGGACAGCTGTCCAGGAAGTCAACCGGCCGGTCCGGGAGGTCGGGTGCGCTCAGAGGGTCACTGCAAGCCGGAGACCTTGAAGACCGTGTGGGCCGTCTCCCCGTCGATGTGCCGGGCCAGCTCCCGCAGGGCGGTCGTGCCCTCCCGGAGGGTGCCGCTTCGGGCCGCCGCGCGGCCGTCCGCGTCCAGGAGGTGCCACATCGCCGGATTGCGGGTCAGGACCGCCGGGTCGATCTCGACCCGGTTCCCCCGTGCGTCCCGGAGGACCAGCCGCTGCGCCACCCCGTCGGTCCAGTGGACCGAGACGAGGGAGTCGGTGCGGACCGTGTCCGTGGTCAGCATCCGCCGTGCGCTCAGCTGTCCCGGGCGGACGGAGACCCGCTGCGGCAGCATGATGGCGAAGAGGAGGAAGGCCAGGCCGGTCCACAGGGCGCCGCGCGTCGGATCGAGCCTTCCGGAGGCCGCGTCCACGGCGAACAGGGCCGTGCCCAGGAGGGACGCGACACCGAGGGCCGAGCGCATCTCTCCGGCCCAGTGGAGGTCGTGCGCGCAGGGTCCGGAACGCGCGGCGGCGGAGTCCCGGGCGCCGGGCGCGGCAGGTGTGAAACGTCGTCCCATGAGGACGACGTTAGGGCTGGTGGCGGCGTTGCGGTCGGACCCTGACGCGCCTCTGATGTGCCGGCTACGCCATGTTGACGGGCCGTGCCGGGCGGGGCGGGATGCCGCCGGGGTCAAGCGGTCAGAGCCGCCCGGCGGCCGCATCGGCGTCGACGGGCAGGGACAGGACCATGGTCAGGCCTCCGCCGGGGGTGTCCTCGGCGGTGAGCGTGCCGTCCATCGCCTCGGTGAGTCCTCGGGCCAGGGCCAGGCCGAGGCCGAGTCCGGCGGTGTTGTCCCGGTCGCCGAGGCGCTGGAAGGGCTCGAAGGCGCGTTCGCGGTCGTCGGGGGCGATCCCGGGGCCCCGGTCGGCGATCCTGATCTCGACGCGGCCGGCCAGGGAACTCGCCGTCACCAGCACGGGGCGGTCGGCGGGGGCGTGGCGGACCGCGTTGCCGACCAGGTTCGCCAGTACGCGTTCGAGGAGAGGGGGATCCGCCCGCAGCGCCGGTACCGTCTCCAGGTTCTGCACGTCGACGGCGGGAGCTGCCGCGGGCGGCAGCTCCAGAGACTCCAGGGCGGCCGGCAGGACCTCCTCCAGGGTGGTGGCGCGCAGGGCGAGGGTGAGGGCGCCGGCCTGCAGGCGGCTGAGGTCGAGCAGGTTCTCCACCAGGCGGTTCAGCCGGTTCAGGGACGTCTCGGCGGATTCGAGCAGCTCCGCCCGGTCGCCTTCGGAGAATTCCACGTCCGGGGCGCGCAGTGAGCTGACCGCGGCCAGCGCCCCCGCCAGCGGGGTCCGCAGGTCGTGGCTGACGGCGCGGAGCAGGGCGGTGCGCAGGCGGTCGGCGGCCTTGATGGGTTCGACCTCGGCGGCGGCCTCGGCCAGGCGGGCCCGCTCGACCGCGGCGCCGACGTGCGCGGCGAACGCGGTCAGTACGCGGCGTTCGGAGGAGGGCGGCGTACGGCCGCGCAGGACGAGGAAGGACCCGGATCCGGCGCGGACCACCAGGCCGGGGCCGGCCTCCGTCCGGGTGCCGTCCGTTCCCGGTCCCGTGTCCGGGGGCTCCGACGTCAGATCGACGGTGTCCATGCCGAAGGTCTCCCGGGCACGTTCCAGCAGCGCCGGCACCGCCTGGTCGCCCCGGACGATGCTGCCGGCCAGCGCGGACATGGTCTCCGCCTCGGCGGTGGCCCGGGCGGCGCGGCGCGAGAGCCGCAGGGACCGGTCCGCCGCTGCGGCCACGGTGGCGGCGACGACGGCGAAGACCACCAGTGCCAGCACGCTGTCCGGGTCGCTCATCGTGAACTCGCCTATGGGCGGCATGAACCAGTAGTTGAGGAGCAGCGCGGCGGTCAGCGCCGCGACGAGGGCGGAGGCCACTCCGCCGATGCAGGCCACCCCGACGACGGTCACGAGGAAGAGCAGTGCTTCGCTGGTGAGGTTGAACGTGCCGCGTATCCGGTCGAGGGCGAGGGTGAGCAGCACCGGGAGCACCACACCGGCCACGGGCCCGGCGACGAGCCGGGAGGTGGGGAGCGTGCGGCGGCGGGAGGGCAGCAGCCGGCCGTGGCCCGCCCGTTCGTGCGTGACCATGTGGACGTCGATGTCCCCGGACAGCGCGACCACGGTCTCGCCGATTCCCCGGCCGGTGAGGAAACGTTCAAGCCTGCGGCGCCGGCTGGTACCGAGGACCAGCTGGGTGGCGTTCTCAGCCAGGGCGAACTCCGACAGCGCCGTGGGGACTCCGTCGCCCACGACCGAGTGGTAGCTGCCGCCCAGGTCCTCGACGAGGGCCCGCTGCGCGGCGAGCGCCGCGTGCGAGACCCCGGCGGCGAGGCCGTCGCTGCGCGCGACGTGTACGGCGAGCAGCTCGCCGCCGGCGGACCGGCCGGCGATGCGGGCGGCGCGGCGGATCAGGGTCTCGCCCTCGGGGCCGCCCGTGAGCGCCACCACCACCCGTTCCCGGGTCTCCCAGACCTCCCCGATGCCGTGCTCGACGCGGTACTTGTGCAGGGCCTCGTCCACCCGCCCGACCAGCCACAGCAGGGCCAGTTCCCGCAGCGCGATGAGATTGCCGGGGCGGAAGTAGTTCGCGAGGGAGGCGTCGATCCGTTCCGCGGGATAGATGTTGCCGTGTGCCATCCGGCGGCGCAGTCCCTCGGGGGGTATGTCGACCAGCTCTATCTCGTCGGCGCGGCGCACGAACTCGTCGGGCACCGTCTCGCGCTGCGGCACTCCGGTGATCTTCTCGACGACGTCTCTCAGCGACTCCAGGTGCTGGATGTCGAGCGTCGTGACGACGTCGATCCCGGAGGCCAGGATGTCCTCGACGTCCTGCCAGCGCTTCGGGTGGCGGCCGCCGCCCGGGACGTTGGTGTGGGCGAGCTCGTCGATCAGTACCACCTGCGGGCGCCTGGCCGACAGCGCCCGGCGGTCCAGCTCCGCGTAGGTGCGGCCGCGGTGGACGTGCTCGGCCGGGGGGAGGGCCTCCAGGCCCCTGAGCTTCGCCTCGGTGTGACGGCGCCGGTGGCATTCGACGAAGCCGGCCACCACGTCCGCGCCGCGGGCGGTCCTGCGGTGCGCCTCGTCGAGCATCCGGCACGTCTTGCCGACGCCGGGGGCCGCGCCCAGGAAGACCTTGAGCCTCCCGGGCCGCCGGGCCGGCCCGGCCGTTGCCTCCCGTCCTTCCCCGTCCATGTCCGTCATGATCAGAACTTCTCGGGGAACAGGTACGCCAGGACCAGGTACCCGACCAGGCAGACCGCAATGATGATGCCGACGATGTTCTCCGTACCCACCCGCACCCGACTCCTCCGCGCGTCCTCAACCTCACCAGCGAACAGCAGCGGAGCCGGGAGTGAAACGTCCCTGATGCACTTCTAACGGCTGTCCGGGGGGACTTTGACGGTGTATTGACGGCCGTTGCACCGATAGGGCGAAGGCGGTGCGTTCTCTTGACCCGGAGGAGGCACGGCCGGTGGCGTGGTGGACGTACTCGCGGGTCAGCCGGAACCCGGCCGTCCAGGCCAGCAGCCGGCTGGGCCGGTTGTCGCGCGAGCAGCACCAGCTCGGCGTGCGCCCCCGGGCCCGGATGTCGGCCGCCAGGCCGGCGACGCAGGCCAGCGCGAGGCGTTCGCGGCGGCGGTCCGGCACGGTGACGACGGCGATGTCCTCGTAGGCGCTGCCGAGGAAGTAGGTGCAGGCGACGGAGAGCACCCGGCCCTTGGCGAGTGCGCCCCACGCGTGGCCGGATGCGGCGAGCGCCGTGGGTCCGCCCCAACTGGCGTGCACCCAGGCGTGCTCGGGGTGCAGGCCGGCCAGCGCCGGCCCGTCCGCGGGCGTCAGCCGCCGCACCGTCACGCCGCGCGGGGTCCGGGGCGGGGACACGGATGCCTGGGCCTGGTGGACGTACAGCATCCGTTCCCAGGGGACGACGCGTTCGAAGGCGGAGCCGAGGGCAGGCCAGAAGCGAGCCGGGGCCTCGACGTACCGGTCCGCGAACCGGACCAGGGCGTCCGGTGCGAGCGCGCCCGGGTCGCCGCGCAGCAGCACGTGGTCCGCGCAGCCGACGGCGAGGACGCGGGGCCGGTCGGGGCGGTCGGCCCACCAGCGGCCGGTGCCCGTGGTCAG
This sequence comes from Streptomyces sp. NPDC089915, assembly GCF_040684675.1. Lineage (NCBI taxonomy): Bacteria > Bacillati > Actinomycetota > Actinomycetes > Kitasatosporales > Streptomycetaceae > Streptomyces > Streptomyces sp. NPDC089915. The sequence continues at coordinate 23,182 of NZ_JBFBGN010000017.1, forward strand.
CGCGTGCTCGGCGAGGGCGCCGGGGCCGGGGGAGCCGGTGGGAAACCAACGGCTGAGGAGGGGAAGCTGCTGCGGACCGATCTCGATCATGAATCGTCTCCAGGCGGTGCACGGGTGCACGGGTGCGCGGACCGGCCGCGCGGTGCGGTCCGGGGAAGGCGGAAACACTGCTCCCGGCCGGGGCGCGACCGGAGGTGCGGTTTCGCGGGCGCCGGACTGACGGGGACAGCGGGCAGTGGTGGGAGCGGCCGCCCGCGTTTCGGGCGGGGCGGGCGGCCGCGGTGTGTGCGGTGCGTCAGCGCACCGGCGGGTGAACGGCGCGCGGGGCCGGGCGCACCGTATGCGGTGGCCGGTCGTCGTGGCGCAGACCGCTGTTCACATCCCCCATTCAACCGCCGTGCAAAGGAGGGCTCAAGGCGGACGACGAGTCCTTGACACGGCTCTGATACCGCCCGCGCCCGATATCACCGGCACGTCAAGAAGTACCGGACCGCCATCAGAGGGCCGTCAACGGGGCGCATCGCCTCCGGGCGGGGCTCGCAGAATCAGCCGTATCCGGGACCGAAGGCAGGGAAAGCCAGCCGGCCGGCCGGTGCGGATCTCACAGGACGTTCGACGGGAAGGCGGCACAGCGATGACGCGGGTGCTGGTGGTGGACGACGAACCGCAGCTTGCGCGGCTGCTGGTCATCAATCTGAAGGCGCGGAAGTACGAAGTGGACTGCGCGCAGGACGGAGGCACGGCCCTGGACGCCGTGGCGGCCCGCCGGCCGGACGTGGTCCTGCTCGACCTCGGGCTCCCCGACATGGACGGGATCGAGGTGATCAGGCGGCTGCGCGTGTGGTCGCAGGTCCCCGTCCTGGTCGTCTCGGCCCGCCACGGCTCGCAGGAGAAGATCGACGCCCTGGACGCCGGCGCCGACGACTACGTCACCAAGCCCTTCAGCATGGACGAACTGCTGGCCCGGCTGAAGGCCGTCGGCCGCCGCGTGTCGGTGCGGGAACCGGGCGCCGCGGACGAAGAGGTGGTCGAGACGGAGGAGTTCACCATCGACCTGCTGGCGAAGAAGGCCAGGCGAAGAGGGCAGGGCGTCAGGCTCACGCCGACGGAATGGCACGTGCTGGAGATCCTGATCCGCAACCGGGGCCGTCTCGTCAGCCAGCGGCGGCTGCTCCAGGAGGTGTGGGGCTCCTCCTACGGCACGCAGACCAACTACCTGCGGGTGTACATGGCCCACCTGCGGCGGAAGCTGGAAGCCGACCCCTCGCGCCCACGCCATCTCATCACCGCCCCCGGCATGGGGTACCGCTTCGAGGCGTGAGGACCTTGACGTCCTCCGAGCCGTACCGCCGGATCACGGGCACTCCTTGCCGGGGCATGGGAGTGGGGCGGCCCTTCGGAGGGCCGCCCCACGGGGTGGGTCGCCGGTCAGCAGTTGGGCTTGCCGCCGTGGTTGGAGCCCTTCTTGCGGCGGGCCCTCTTCTTGCGTGCGCGCTTGGACATGTCCGTGGAGCCCTTCAGGCGGTGTGGCCGACGAGGAGGTCGGCGAGTTTGTTGAGGCGCTTGACGGTGCGGTCCTCGGTGGCGGCGGGGGCCGGGGCGACGCGCTCGGAGCGGTCGTAGTAGGCGCCGTTGACGATCTCGGTGGCCGGGTCGCAGAGCCGTACGACGTGCCGTGCACCCTCTGCCGCCGGGGCGCCCGCGTGCCCGTACAGCGGGAGGAGGCCGGTCTCGCAGACGCCGGGGTCGACGGAGACGGCGGTGACGCGCGGGTCGGCGGCGAAGACGGTCAGCGCGAGCTGCGACTGGGCGTACGCGGCGAGGCGGGAGTAGCGCCGCACGCGCTGCGGGTCGTTCCACTGGATGGCGCCGGAACGGTGCAGCGCGGAGGAGACGTTGACGACGCGCCCGCCGGGGTCGCCGGCGAGGGCGGACTCCAGGAGGTCGGTGAGGAGGTAGTGGGCCAGGAAGTTGACCTGGAAGGCGATCTCGTTGCCGTCGGCGGTCAGCGTGTGGCGCTCGGGCGCGGCGATGGCCGCGTTGTTGACGAGTACGTCCAGGCGCGGGTGGTCGCGCACGACGGCGTGGGCGAGGTTCTCGACCTCCTCCAGGCGGGTGAAGTCGGCGGCGAGCGGCCGGAGCCGGGCGCCGTTGACCCCGGCGGTCGCGATCAGCCGGTCGGCGGCCGCCTGGGCCTCCTCCGGCGTGCGGCCGTGCAGGAGAACGGTGGCGCCGAGCTCGGCGAGCCGGCGCGCGGTCTCGTAGCCGATGCCTGAGGAGGCTCCGGTGACGAGGACGGTACGGCCGGACAGGGATGAGGACATGGCGGATTCCCGGGAGAAGGCATGCCTGACGTGCCCGGTGCCCCGGCGTGAGAGGGGGCAGCATGGGATCAGGTCATACGGTGAAGGTGAGGGTGATGATGCGTATGGAGCCTGCGGCAGCGCCCTTCAAGCGGGCGGCGGCAGCCGGTACGCGCAGGACGCGCGGCCGACGTCAGAGGGCCGGGCGGACAGCGGGCGCCGTCGGCCGCACCGGATTCGGTGGCCGGTCGTCGTAGCGCGGACCGCTGTTCATGGCGCAATCCCAGCGCATCGCGGACGCGGAGGCAAGCGCTCGAAGGCTTCTTGACGGCCTTCTGACGACCATTCGTCAGGGCCGCATCAAAGATCGGCTTCCGTGCGGAAGGAACCCGTCAAGGCGAGCTGCCGCAGCCGTCGGCGGGTCGCAGACTGGTGGGGCGACGGAGCCGGAAGACGGTCCGGCGGCACGCGGCTGGTGGCGGTGACCTGAACACCGCCCGGAGCGGCGCGGGGCCCCGCCGTGGGGGTGGGGACCTGTGCGACCGCGTGCCGGTCACCCGTCGTACGACACATGAGCCGTCCGGCTCTCCGGTGTGGGGATACCGGGGCCGGACGGCTCGCGTGCGTCGGTCGGCCGCCTCGACGTCAGGTCACCGCGGACGTCGGCAGCTCCGGCGATACCGGAGGGCCGTCGCCCGCCATGGGGAGGGTGAGGACCATGGTGAGGCCGCCGCCCGGGGTGTCCTCCGCCGCGAGGGTGCCTCCGATGGCCTCGGTGAAGCCGCGGGCGACGGCGAGGCCCAGACCGACGCCGGCCCCGCGCGGGGCGTCGCCGTGGCGCTGGAAGGGCTCGAAGATACGGTTCTTGGCCTCGTCGGGGACGCCCGGGCCCCGGTCGACGACCCGGAGCTCCACGCGGCTCCCCAGGGCGCTCGCGGAGACGTTGACGGGCTGGCCGTGGGGGCTGTACTTGACGGCGTTCTCGACGATGTTGGCGACGGCCCGTTCCAGCAGGCCCCGGTCCACGGCGACCATCGGGAGCGTCTCCGGGATGTCCAGGTCCACGCTGTCCTCCGGTACGCCGCCCAGGGCCATGGGGACGACCTCGTCGAGGTCGGTCTCCCGGATGAGCGGGACGACGGTGCCGGTGTTCAGCCGGGACATGTCGAGGAGGTTGCCGATCAGGGCGGCGAGGCGGTCGGCGCCGTCCTCGATGCCTTCGAGCAGCTCGGCCTTGTCCTCCTCGGACCATTCGACGTCGTCGGAGCGCAGTGAGGTGACGGACGCCTTGATGCCGGCGAGCGGGGTGCGCAGGTCGTGGCTGACGGCGGCGAGCAGGGCGGTGCGGATGCGGTTCGCCTCGGCGAGCTCGCGCGACTTCTCCGCCTCGTCCACGAGGCGCTGGCGGTCGAGGACGACGGCCGCCTGGGCGGCGAAGGCGCCGAGGACGCGGCGGTCCTCGGCGGGCAGGACCCGGCCGGTCAGGGCGAGTGCCATGTCGTCGCCTATGGGGAGGTCGACGTCGGCGTCCTCGGGCCGGCTGACGGGGCCGGTGCCGACGGAGGCCGCCGTCGTCCACGGCTCGACCTCACTGGTGCGTTCCAGGAGGACGACCGACTGCATGGCGAAGGTCTCGCGCAGTCGTTCGAGCAGGGCGTCGAGGGAGTCCTCGCCGCGCAGCACGTTGCCGGCGAGGAAGGAGAGGATCTCGGACTCGGCGCGCAGGCGGGCGGCCTGGTGGGTGCGCCGGGCGGCGAGGTCGACCACGGAGGCCACCGACACCGCCACGCCCACGAAGATCGCGATGGCCACGATGTTCTTGGGGTCGGAGATGGTGAACTCGTGCAGCGGCGGGGTGAAGTAGTAGTTCAGCAGCAGGGACCCGAACGCCGCCGAGGCCAGCGCGGGGAGGAGCCCGCCGAACAGCGCCGCCGCCACGGTGAACGTGAGGAAGAGCAGCATGTCGTTGGCGAGCCCGAGCTCGGGGACGAGCTGGTTCAGCAGCACGGCGAGCACGGCCGGGCCGGCGATGCCAGCGATCCAGCCCCAGATGATGCGGGAGCGGCCGAGCCGCGCGCCGCGGGCCGCCGGCAGGGGGCGGCGGCCCTTGGCGGCCTCGTCGTGGGTGACGATGTGGACGTCGAGGTCGGGGCCGGATTCCCGGGCGACGGTGGCGCTGACACCGGGCCGGAAGACGGACTGCCAGGAGCGCCGGCGGCTGACGCCCAGCACGATCTGCGTGGCGTTGCAGCCGCGGGCGAACTCCAGCAGGGCGTCGGGGACGTCGTCGCCTATGACGTGGTGGAAGGTGCCCCCGAGGTCCTCCACCAGGGTCCGCTGGACGGCGAGTTCCTTGGGCGAGGCGGAGGTGAGGCCGTCGCTGGCGGCGATGTAGACGGCGAGGACCTCGCCGCCGGCGCCCTTCTCCGCGAGGCGGGCGGCGCGGCGGATGAGCGTACGGCCCTCGGCGCCGCCGGTGATGCCGACGACGATGCGCTCGCGGGCCTGCCAGGTGGAGCGGATGTCGTGCTCGCCCCGGTACTGCTGGAGGTACTCGTCGACCCGGTCGGCCACCCACAGCAGCGCCAGCTCGCGCAGCGCGGTCAGGTTGCCGGGCCGGAAGTAGTTCGACAGGGCCGCGTCGACCTTGTCGGGCTTGTAGACGTTGCCGTGGGCCATGCGCCTGCGCAGCGCCTGCGGGGACATGTCGACCAGTTCGATCTGGTCCGCCCGCCGGGCGACCTCGTCGGGGACGGTCTCCCGCTGGCGGACCCCGGTGATCGTCTCGACGACGTCGCCCAGCGATTCCAGGTGCTGGATGTTGACCGTCGAGACGACGTCGATGCCCGCCTGGAGGAGCTCCTCGACGTCCTGCCAGCGCTTGGCGTTGCGGGAGCCGGGGACGTTGGTGTGCGCGAGCTCGTCGACCAGGGCGACGGCGGGTCGGCGGGCCAGGATCGCGTCGACGTCCATTTCGGTGAACGTCGAGCCGCGGTAGTCCAGTTCGGCCCGCTCGATGAGTTCGAGGCCGTGCAGCATGACCTCGGTCCGCGGCCGGTTGTGGTGCTCGACGAAGCCGACGACGCAGTCGGTGCCCCGCTCGACCCTGCGGTGGGCCTCGGAGAGCATCGCGTACGTCTTGCCGACGCCCGGTGCCGCGCCGAGGTAGATGCGGAGCTTGCCGCGTCCCATGTTCAGACTCTTCTTCTGTGTCGACGGTCGGGCGGACGATCAGGGTTCGAAGCGGTATCCCATGCCCGGTTCGGTGATCAGGTACCGGGGGTGAGAAGGGTCCGGTTCCAGTTTGCGCCGTAGCTGGGCCATGTAGACGCGCAGGTAGTTGGTGTTCTCCCCGTACGTCGGGCCCCAGACCTCCAGCAGCAGCCGAGCCTGTGTGATCAGTCGGCCCGGGTGGGTGATGAGGATCTCCAGCAGGTGCCACTCGGTCGGAGTCAGGCGTACGGTGCGGTCTCCGCGCCGTACCTTCCGTGCGACGAGGTCGACGGTGAACTCGTCGGTCGTCACGGCGGCGACCTCGTCGGGCCGAGACGCCGACGGGGCCTCCTGCCTTCGGGCGGCCGCGCGCAGCCGGGCGAGGAGCTCGTCCATGCTGAACGGTTTCGTCACGTAGTCGTCGGCGCCCGCGTCCAGCGCCCGGATCTTGTCCTCCGAAGTGTGCCGGGCGGAGAGGACCAGGATGGGCACGCGGCTCCAGCCGCGGACGTTCCTGATCACGTCGACGCCGTCCATGTCGGGCAGCCCCAGGTCCAGCACTATGACGTCCGGCCTGCGGGCTGCCGCCAGCCGCAGGGCAGAGCCGCCGTCGGGAGCCTCTTCGACCTCGAATTTGCGCGCCTGGAGGTTGATCTTGAGTGCGCGGACGAGCTGGGGATCGTCCTCCACCACCAGCACCCGGGTCATCGGTAAGCAGCCTTTCCTTCGTTCACGGGCACGGTGAGGAGCCGGCGGGGCGCTCGGGCACCCTCCCAGCGTCGGCTGGGGGAGTTCCGCGCCCCGCCGGCTCCCGTTCCGTGCGATGGGGAGCATCAGCTCTTGGTCAGTGCCTTGAGGGCGGTGTTCAGTTCGAGGACGTTGACACGGGGCTCGCCCATGAAGCCGAGGGTCCGGCCGGTGGTGTGGTCCCCGACGAGCTTCTCGACCTGCTTGACGTCGAGCTTGTTCCGCTCGGCGACCCGGCGGACCTGGAGCTCGGCGTACTCCGGAGAGATGTTCGGGTCGAGGCCGGAGCCGGAGGAGGTGACGGCGTCGGCCGGTACGTCCTGCGGCCTGACCTTGTAGGAGGCGGTGGAGTTGTCCGCGATGACCGCCTCCTTGGCGGCGACGACCTGGGCGCAGAGGGTGCCCTCCTCGGCGGCCTCGGTGCACTTGCCGTTCACGGCCCCGTTGTCCGCGGAGCGGTTGGTGGCGCCGGAGAGGAGCAGCGAGTACTGGGTGTTGACCGAGTTGGCGCCGAGGCCGTTGGAGGGGCGGGGCTGGAACCACTTCAGGTCCGGCTTGGCGGCCTCCTCGGGGTCGTTCGGGTCCTTCTTGGGCAGGTTGTAGGTCTGCCCGATGAGGGACGAGCCGACGACGTTGCCGCTCTTGTCCTTGATTTCGGAGCCGTTGGCCTTGTCGTTGAAGAGCGCCTGGGCGATCCCGGTGACGGCGAGCGGGTAGAGCACGCCGCACACGACGGTCAGGACGAGCAGTGCCCGGAGCCCGGCGCCGAGCAGGCGCGCGGTGTTGCCTACAGAGTTGTTCATGTCGTCTCAGCCGATTCCGGGGATGAGGGTGATGAGGAGGTCGATGAGCTTGATGCCGATGAACGGGGCGATGAGACCGCCCACGCCGTACAGCCCCAGGTTGCGGCGGAGCATCTTGTCGGCGCTGGTGGGCTTGTACTGCACGCCCTTGAGGGCGAGCGGCACGAGGGCGATGATGATGAGCGCGTTGAAGATGACGGCGGAGAGGATCGCGGACTCGGGGGAGTGCAGGCCCATGATGTTGAGCTTGTCCAGGCCCGGGTAGACCACGGCGAACATGGCCGGGATGATCGCGAAGTACTTCGCCACGTCGTTGGCGATGGAGAAGGTGGTGAGCGCGCCCCGGGTGATCAGGAGCTGCTTGCCGATCTCCACGATCTCGATGAGCTTGGTCGGGTTGGAGTCCAGGTCGACCATGTTCCCGGCCTCCTTGGCGGCCGAGGTGCCCGTGTTCATCGCGACGCCGACGTCGGCCTGGGCCAGGGCGGGGGCGTCGTTCGTGCCGTCGCCCGTCATGGCGACGAGCTTGCCGCCGGCCTGCTCCCGCTTGATGAGGGCCATCTTGTCCTCGGGCGTGGCCTCGGCGAGGAAGTCGTCGACACCGGCCTCCTCGGCGATGGCCTTCGCGGTCAGCGGGTTGTCGCCCGTGATCATGACGGTCTTGATGCCCATGCGGCGCAGCTCGTCGAACCGCTCCCGCATGCCCTCCTTGACCACGTCCTTGAGGTGGATGACACCCAGGACGCGTGCGCCCTTCTCGTCCTTGACGGCGACGAGCAGGGGCGTACCGCCCGCTTCCGAGATCTTGTTCGCGAGGAGGTCGGCGTCGTCGGCGACCTCGCCGCCCTGCTCCTCGACCCAGGTGATGACCGAGCCGGCCGCGCCCTTGCGGGTCTGCCTGCCGTCGACGTCCACGCCCGACATACGGGTCTGGGCGGTGAACTCGATCCAGGTGGCGTGCGCCAGCTCGCCCTGGTGACGCTCGCGGAGCCCGTACTTCTCCTTCGCCAGGACGACGATGGAACGGCCCTCGGGCGTCTCGTCGGCCAGCGAGGACAGCTGGGCGGCGTCCGCCAGCTCGGCCTCGGTGACGCCCTTGACGGGGACGAACTCGGAGGCCTGGCGGTTGCCGAGGGTGATGGTGCCGGTCTTGTCGAGCAGCAGCGTGGACACGTCACCGGCGGCCTCGACGGCGCGGCCGGACATGGCCAGGACGTTGCGCTGGACCAGGCGGTCCATGCCGGCGATGCCGATCGCCGAGAGCAGGGCGCCGATGGTGGTCGGGATCAGGCAGACCAGGAGCGCGGTGAGCACGATCATGGACTGCTCGGCGCCCGCGTAGATCGCGAAGGGCTGGAGGGTGACGACGGCGAGCAGGAAGACGATGGTGAGGGACGCCAGAAGGATGTTCAGCGCGATCTCGTTGGGCGTCTTCTGCCGGGCGGCGCCCTCGACGAGGGCGATCATCCGGTCGATGAAGGTCTCGCCGGGCTTCGTCGTGATCTTGATGACGATCCGGTCGGACAGGACCTTCGTACCGCCGGTGACGGCGGAGCGGTCGCCGCCGGACTCGCGGATGACGGGGGCGGACTCGCCGGTGATGGCGGATTCGTCGACGGACGCGACGCCTTCGACGACGTCTCCGTCGCCGGGGATGACGTCGCCGGCCTCGCAGACCACCCGGTCGCCGATCTTCAGCTCGGTGCCCGCCACGGACTCCTCGCTGCCGTCCGCGGTGAGACGGCGGGCCACGGAGTCGGTCTTGGCCTTGCGCAGGGTGTCCGCCTGCGCCTTGCCGCGGCCCTCGGCGACGGCTTCGGCGAGGTTGGCGAAGATCGTGGTCAGCCACAGCCAGGCGGTGATGGCCCAGCCGAACCAGTCCGTCGGGTCCTTGACGGCCAAGGCGGTCGTGACGACCGACCCGACGAGGACCACGAACATGACCGGCGACTTGATCATGATGCGCGGGTCGAGCTTGCGGATCGCGTCGGGGAAGGACTTGACCAGCTGCTTGGGGTCGAAGAGGCCGCCGCCAACGCGGCCGGCGGGCGGCTTGTGGCCCGTGGGCAGGTCCTCGTGCGGAGCACGGGTCGGGGTGGCGGTGCTCATGATGCGAGCCCTTCGGCGAGCGGCCCCAGCGCGAGCGCGGGGAAGTAGGTCAGACCGGTGACGATGAGGATCGTGCCGACGAGCAGGCCCGTGTAGAGCGGCTTGTCGGTGCGCAGGGTGCCCGCGGTCTCGGGGACGGGCTTCTGCTCGGCGAGCGAGCCGGCGAGCGCGAGGACGAACACCATCGGGAGGAAGCGGCCGAGGAGCATGGCGAGGCCGATCGTGGTGTTGTACCACTGGGTGTCGGCGTTCAGGCCGCCGAAGGCGGAGCCGTTGTTGTTGGCGCCCGAGGTGTAGGCGTAGAGGACCTCGGAGAAGCCGTGCGCGCCGGAGTTGAGCATCGAGTGCGGCGGGGTCGGCAGGGCCATCGCGGCGGCGGTGAAGCAGAGCACGAGGGCCGGGGTGATGAGGATGTAGCAGGCGGCGAGCTTGATCTCGCGGGTGCCGATCTTCTTGCCCAGGTACTCGGGGGTGCGGCCGACCATCAGGCCGGCGATGAACACCGCGATGATCGCCATGACGAGCATGCCGTACAGGCCGGAGCCGACACCGCCGGGCGCGATCTCGCCGAGCTGCATGCCCAGCAGCTGGATCCCGCCGCCCAGTCCGGTGTAGGAGGAGTGGAAGGAGTTGACCGCGCCGGTCGAGGTGAGCGTGGTGGCGACCGAGAAGATCGCGGAGGCGCCGACGCCGAAGCGGGTCTCCTTGCCCTCCATCGCCCCGCCGGCGGCCTGGAGTGCCGGGCCGTGGTGGGCGAACTCGGTCCACATCATCAGCGCGGTGAACCCGAGCCAGATCGTCGCCATCGTGGCGAGGATCGCGTAGCCCTGGCGCAGGCTTCCGACCATGCGGCCGAAGGTGCGGGTCAGCGCGAAGGGGATGACCAGGATCAGGAAGATCTCGAAGAGGTTCGAGAAGGGGGTCGGGTTCTCGAAGGGGTGGGCGGAGTTGGCGTTGAAGTAGCCGCCGCCGTTCGTCCCGAGCTCCTTGATGACCTCCTGCGAGGCCACCGCCCCGCCGTTCCACTGCTGGGTACCGCCCGTGAACTGGCCGACCTCGTGGATTCCGGCGAAGTTCTGGATCGCCCCGCAGGCGACCAGGACCAGGGCCCCGACGATCGAGATCGGGATCAGGATGCGGACGGTGCCGCGGACCAGGTCGGCCCAGAAGTTGCCGAGTTCACCGGTGCGGGAGCGCGCGAAGCCCCGTACGAGGGCGACCGCGACGGCCATGCCGACGGCGGCGGAGACGAAGTTCTGCACCGCCAGCCCGCCCGTCTGCACGACGTGGCCCATGGCCTGCTCACCGGCGTACGACTGCCAGTTCGTGTTCGCCACGAAGGAGGCCGCGGTGTTGAAGGCCTGGTCCGGGTCGATCGCGGAGAAGCCGAGCGAGCCGGGCAGGACGCCCTGGGCGCGCTGGAGGGCGTAGAGGAACAGGACGCTGACCGCGGAGAAGGCGAGGACGCCGCGCAGGTAGGCGGGCCAGCGCATCTCGGCGGACGGGTTGGCGCCGATGGCCTTGTAGATCCACTTCTCCGGCTTGTAGTGCTTCTGGGAGGAGTAGACCTTGGCCATGTAGTCGCCCAGGGGGCGGTAGGCCAGCGCGAGCGCGGCCAGTAGTGCGAGGAGCTGGAGCACACCAGCGAGAACGGGACTCATCGGTGGCTAGAACCTCTCCGGCTTGACGAGGGCGAGGACGAGGTAGCCCAGGAGGGCGACGGCCACGAGCAGGCCGACGATGTTCTCGGCAGTCACAGCTTGGTCACCCCCTTGGCGATGAGAGCCACCAGCGCGAAGACCGCGACTGTGGTGACGACGAAGGCCAGATCGGCCATCGCGAGCTCCTGAGTGAAGTGGGAAGTAATGAATCGGCCAGATGGCCGATGACGAGATAACCGTGTCTTCATCCCGGCGTTAAGACGCCTTGACGGGCTACATACGGGCGCAGGGGAACTCTTAACGCCACCCTGACGGGCAGGGGCGGGGAAGGCCCGGTCAGCCCGGGTGGGCCAGGCCGGCCGTGTCCAGGGCGGAGCCGGCCTGTGCGGCCAGTGCGACGGCCACCAGGCGGTTCTGTTCCGGGGGCGGCGGGCCGGGGAGGGGGTCCAGCAGGTAGCGGCCGTAGTAGTGGCCGCCGCCGACGACCCGCAGCTCGGTCTCGCCGTCCGGCCAGTCGGCGTACTCCGTGATCCGGTCCGGGCGGCGCAGCCAGAGGCCGCCGTCGTGTTCCAGGCGCGGCAGGCCGCCCATCAGGGTTCCGTATTCGAAGCGGCAGCCGCGCAGCCCGAGCAGGCCGACGAGCTCCCTGCGCACGTACTCGACGACCGCCTCCGGCGAGCGGCCGTCCTCGGCCAGCCGGACGGTGCCCTGGAGGCTCGCCATCTGAGCGGCGCCGGTGGTCACGGTGGTCCGCAGCCGGCGGGCGCGTACCGACAGCTGGGAGACGATCAGGCCGACGACGAGCAGCAGGACCGCCGTCCCGACGTCCTCGCGGCCGGTGATCGTGAACCGCTGGTAGGGCACGGTCAGGAAGAAGTCGAACCAGGCGGCCGCCGACAGCGCGGCCACCGCTCCGGCGGTCCGCGTACCGACGGCGGCCACCGCGACCACCGCGACGACGAGGATCAGGGCCGCGTTCGTCGACGAAAGGTCTCCGCGGAAGGGCACGAGCGCGAGCGCCGTGAGGAAGGGGGCCACGAGCGCCGCGAGCAGGGCGGCGGCGTCGTGGAGCCGGTATCCGGACATCTGGGGCCTCCTGTCCGTTCGCTTCAACCCTGCGCCCCGCCGCAGGCGCGGGCACCCGCTCCCGCGGGTCTTGACGCACCTCATACGGCGCTCCCGCTCCGGCATCAAGAGCGCGTGAGGACTGGCGCGGCGGCCGTATGGACAACGTCAAGGACCCTGGCGATCCGGCCATGGAATTCCCGACGCTGTCCTCGCTTTGTCCAACGGAGGAACAGCGAGAGATGTCCATAGACATGGGAAAGACCGGCACCGCAGGGCAGACTCCGGGCACGGAGGAGCCGCCTGACACCCGTATCCCCTCAGCGGCGGCAGAGGACCGCCACCGGCTGACGGCCCTCCAGGGGCTGGCCGCGCTGTCCCTGGACGCGATGGCGTCCGTGGCGTACGGGCCGGAGTCCATCGTGCTGGTCCTGGGCGCGGCCGGCGCCTACGGCCTCGGCTTCACCCTGCCGGTGACGGTGGCGATCGCCGCGCTGCTGGCCGTCCTGGTGGCCTCGTACCGGCAGGTCATCGCCGCCTTCCCGGACGGCGGCGGCTCCTACGCGGTCGCCAGACGGCACCTGGGCCGGCGTACGAGCCTGGTCGCCGCCGCCTCGCTGATCCTGGACTACGTCCTGAACGTCGCGGTGTCCGTCACGGCCGGCGTGGCCGCCCTGACCTCCGCCTTCCCCGAGCTGTACGGGGAGCGGGTGTGGATCTGCCTGGGCGTCCTGGTCCTGGTCACCGCGGTGAACCTGCGCGGGGTCGTGGAGTCCGCCAAGGCGTTCCTCGTGCCCACCGCCGTCTTCGTCGGGTCGATCCTCGCGATGGTCGTCGTCGGGCTCTTCCGCGACGCCCCCGTCAGCACCGCGTCCGCCACCGGGCATGCCTCCGCGCTCGGCGAGGGGGCGACCGCCGTCGGCGCGCTCCTGCTGCTGAAGGCCTTCGCCGCCGGCTGCTCCGCCCTGACCGGGGTCGAGGCCGTCGCCAACGCCGTTCCGTCCTTCCGCGCCCCGGCCGCCCGCCGGGCCCAGCGCACCGAGGTCGCCCTCGGCGCCCTGCTCGGCGTGATGCTGATCGGCCTGTCGGTCCTGATCGGGCGCTTCCACCTCCAGCCCGTCGAGGGCGTCACCGTCCTCGCGCAGCTCGCGGACGCCTCCTTCGGGCACAACGCCGCTTTCTACGTGGTCCAGTTCGCCACCGTGGTGCTGCTCGCGCTCGCCGCGAACACCTCCTTCGGCGGGCTGCCCGTGCTGATGAGCCTGCTGGCCCGCGACAACCACCTGCCGCACGTGTTCGCCCTCAAGGCCGACCGGCAGGTCCACCGCCACGGCGTGGTCTGGCTGGCACTCGTCTCCGCCGTCCTGCTCGTCTTCTCCGGCGGCGACACCAACACCCTCGTCCCGCTCTTCGCCATCGGCGTCTTCATCGGCTTCACCATCTGCCAGGTCGGCATGGTCCGGCACTGGTACGGGCGGCGGCCGCGCGGCTGGCGGGCGAAGGCGGCGCTCAACGGCTTCGGCGCCCTGCTGACCGGTGTCTCGGCCGTCGTGGTCACGGCCACCAAGTTCACCGAGGGCGCCTGGCTGATCGTCGTCGCGCTGCCGCTGCTCGTCCTCGGCTTCGAGAAGGTCCACCGGGCCTACACGGAGATCGGCGAACGCCTGGAGCTCGGCCGGATCCCGCAGGCGCCGCACCGGTCCCGCTCCCTGGTCGTGGTCCCCGTCTCCGGCCTGTCCCGCCTGACCAGCCAGGCCCTCACCGCCGCCCGCTCGCTCGGCGACGAGGTCCTCGCCGTGACCGTCACCCACCCGTCCCCCGAGGACCGCCAGGCGGCCGAAGCCCTGCGACGCGACTGGGAGTTGTGGAAGCCCGGTGTCGAACTGATCGAGCTCTCCTCGGAGACCCGCTCGCTCGGCCGCCCGCTGTCGGCGTACGTACGGCAGCTGGCGCGGGCCCACCCCGACTCCCAGGTGACCGTGCTCATCCCGGAGACCGAACCCGCCCGCCTGTGGCAGCGGCTGCTCCAGAACCAGCGCGGCTCCGTCGTCGCCCACGCCGTCCGCCGCGACACCGAAGCCGTGATCTGCCGGCTGCGCTTCCGGATCACGGCCGACGCGCGCTGACGCGCCTCTGACGGCGGTTTGACGCGTCCCGTACGCCGCCGTCAAAGAGCCGCCAATTCCCGCGCCCACATGCGCGCATCCGGTGAAACGGGCAGTAGTTTCCTGCCTGTTGCGCTGCCGGGGACCTGCAAACCACTCACATGACGGCCGAGGGGGTCCATGGAGGTGGTCCCCGGCAGCGACACCCCTCTCCCGCACCTGGCCACCAGCCGCCAGGGCCACCACGCCTCGAACCCATTCAGAAGGTATTCATGCCTCCTGCCGCCGCGCAGCACGTTCCTCCGGGTCTCGGGACTCCTCCGCGAACCCCGTCCCACCGGCCCTCCCGGAAACGCTCCGGCCGGGTGAACGTCGTGGACCCCGACCTCCTGGCCGCCTCCGTGCGAGAGGCCGTCGGCAAACTCCATCCGCGCGAACTGGTCAAGAAGCCGGTGCTGTTCGTCGTCGCCGTCGGATCCGTGCTGACCACCCTCTCGGCGCTCGTCCACCCGTCCGTCTTCACCTGGGTGATCAGCGTCTGGCTCTGGCTGACCGTCCTGTTCGCCAACCTGGCCGAGGCCGTCGCCGAAGGCCGGGGCCGCGCCCAGGCCGAGTCGCTGCGCAAGGCGCGTACGGACACGGTCGCCGTGCGGCTGACCCACTGGACGTACGGGGCGAACCTGCGACGGGCCGAGACCGAGGTGGTCACTCCCGCCGAACTCCAGCCCTTCGACTTCGTGCTCGTCGAGGCCGGCGAGCTGATCCCGGCCGACGGCGACGTGGTCGACGGGGCCGCGATGGTCGACGAGTCGGCCGTCACCGGCGAATCGGCACCCGTTCTGAGGGAATCCGGCGGCGACCGCTCCGGCGTCACCGGCGGTACGACCGTGCTGTCCGACTCGATCGTCGTACGGGTCACCTCGCGCCCGGGGCACAGCTTCATCGACCGGATGATCGCCCTGGTCGAAGGGGCCACCCGGCAGAAGACGCCCAACGAGATCGCACTGAACATCCTGCTGGCCGCCCTGACCATCATCTTCGTCCTCGTGGTCGTCTCCATCCAGCCGATGGCCGACTACGCGCACGCCGCGCAGTCCACGACCGTCCTGGTGGCCCTCCTCGTCACCCTCATCCCCACCACGATCGGCGCCCTCCTGTCGGCCATCGGCATCGCGGGCATGGACCGGCTCGTCCAGCGCAACGTCATCGCCATGAGCGGCCGCGCCGTCGAGGCCGCCGGAGACGTGAACACCCTGCTGCTCGACAAGACCGGCACCATCACCCTCGGCAACCGCGAGGCCGTGGCCTTCATCCCCCTGCCGGGCGTCGACCAGCTCAAGCTGGCGGACGCCGCCCAGCTGTCCTCGCTCGCCGACGAGACGCCCGAGGGGCGGTCCGTCGTGGCCCTCGCCCATCGGTACGGACTGCGGCCGGCCACCGCGGCGGACCTCAGCAACCCGCGGTTCACCGAGTTCAGCGCCCGGACCCGGATGAGCGGCGTCAACCTGAGCTGGGCGGGCGGCGCCGGCTGCGCGATCCGCAAGGGTGCGACCGTCCAGGTCTGCGACTGGGTGGCGATGCGCGGCGGCACCGTACCGGCGGAGGCGGTGGCCTGGTCGGCCAACGTGTCCGAGTCCGGGGGCACACCCCTGCTGGTGGCGGTCCACGACTGGGACGGGCCGCGGGTGCTCGGCATCATCCACCTCAAGGACGTGGTCAAGGACGGCATCCGGGAGCGGTTCGAGGAGCTGCGCCGGATGGGGATCCGCACGGTCATGGTCACCGGCGACAACGAGCTGACCGCCCGCGCCATCGCCGCCGAGGCCGGGGTCGACGAGTACCTGGCGGAGGCCACGCCCGAGGACAAGATGGCCCTCATCAAGCGGGAGCAGGCCGGCGGCAAGCTCGTCGCCATGACGGGCGACGGCACGAACGACGCCCCCGCCCTGGCCCAGGCCGACGTCGGCGTCGCGATGAACACGGGCACTTCGGCCGCCAAAGAGGCCGGGAACATGGTCGACCTCGACTCCAACCCGACGAAACTCATCGACATCGTCGAGATCGGCAAGCAGCTCCTCATCACCCGCGGAGCCCTGACCACCTTCTCCATCACCAACGACGTGGCGAAGTACTTCGCGATCATCCCCGCGATGTTCGCCACGGCCTACCCGGGCCTCGAAGCCCTCAACGTCATGGGCCTGAGCAGCCCCCGGTCCGCGATCACCTCGGCGATCATCTTCAACGCGCTGATCATCGTCGCCCTCATCCCGCTCGCCCTGCGCGGAGTCCGCTACCGGCCCGCCTCCGCCCACGACCTGCTGCGCCGCAACCTCGGCGTCTACGGCCTGGGCGGGCTGGTCCTGCCGTTCGTCGGGATCAAGCTGATCGACCTGCTGGTCTCGCTCATCCCCGGCATGGAGTGAGGTCCACGGCCCTCTGCCTCCGAACGGAGGGCGCTCCGTAGGCCATCAGAAGGAAGGGCGTTAAGAGGGCGTCAGGATTCCATCAGACGAGGCTATAGACGTATTGGCTGCGTTCTCGCTGCGTACGCTGGCCCAGCCGTCGACTCCGATGGCTGAATCCACACCGTACGACGGGAGCGCCCGACCATGGCCACCCCTGCCCGCTCCTCGCGCCTGCGCGCGTGGATGCTGGAAGGCTTGACCGCCCAGACCAGCTCACCCGCCGCCAAGGAAGCCGCGGCCCAGCCGCACGGCCGGCCGTGGTGGCGGGTCATGTGCCTGACGGGCCTCGACTACTTCTCCACCCTGGGCTACCAGCCCGGCATCGCCTTCCTCGCCGCCGGCCTGCTGTCGCCGCTGGCGACCATCGTGCTGGTGCTCCTCACCCTCTTCGGCGCACTGCCCGTCTACCGGCGGGTGGCCGAGGAGAGCCCGCACGGCGAGGGCTCCATCGCCATGCTGGAGAAGCTGCTGTCGTTCTGGAAGGGCAAGCTGTTCGTCCTGACCCTGCTCGGGTTCGCGGCGACCGACTTCCTGATCACCATCACCCTGTCGGCGGCGGACGCGACCGCGCACATGGTGGAGAACCCGCACCTCACCAGCACTCTGCACGGCCATGAGGTCCTGATCACCCTGATCCTGATCGCGCTGCTCGGGGCGGTCTTCCTCAAGGGGTTCAGCGAGGCCATCGGCGTCGCCGTGGTCCTGGTCTCCACCTACCTCGCCCTGAACGTCGTCGTCGTGGCGGTCGGGCTGTGGAACGTGTTCACCGAGACGCACGTCATCACCGACTGGACGAGCGCGCTGACCGCCGAGCACGGCAACCCCTTCATGATGATCGCCATCGCGCTCGTCGTGTTCCCGAAGCTCGCGCTCGGCCTCTCCGGCTTCGAGACCGGTGTGGCGGTCATGCCGCACGTCCAGGGCGATCCCGCGGACACGGAGGAGAAGCCCGCCGGCCGGATCCGCGGTGCCAAGAAGCTGCTCACCACGGCCGCCGTGATCATGAGCGTCTTCCTGATCTGCTCCAGCCTCATCACCACCCTGCTGATCCCGGCGGCCAAGTTCCAGCCGGGCGGCGAGGCGAACGGCCGCGCCCTCGCGTACCTCGCCCACGAATACCTGGGCTCCAGCTTCGGCACGGTCTACGACGTCTCGACGATCTGCATCCTGTGGTTCGCGGGCGCCTCGGCCATGGCCGGCCTGCTCAACCTGATGCCGCGCTACCTGCCCCGTTACGGCATGGCCCCGCACTGGGCCCGCGCCCTGCGCCCGATGGTGATCGTCTTCACGCTGATCGCCTTCCTGGTGACCTGGCTCTTCAACGCGGACGTCGACGCCCAGGGCGGCGCCTACGCCACCGGCGTCCTCGTCCTGATCACCTCGGCGGCCGTCGCCGTGACCATCGCCGCCCGCCGGGCGGGGGAGCGGGGCTGGACCATCGGCTTCGGGATCATCTCCGCCGTCTTCATCTACACCACCGCGATCAACGTCGCCGAGCGCCCCGACGGTGTGAAGATCGGCGCCTGCTTCATCGGCGGCATCATGGCCCTGTCGCTCCTCTCGCGCCTCGCGCGGGTCTTCGAGCTGCGCGTCACGGACATCGAGTTCGACGACATGGCGCAGCGGTTCATCCGCGACACCGCCAACCGCACGATCCGGTTCGTCGCCAACGAGCCCGACAGCCGGGACTTCGAGGAGTACCGGCAGAAGAAGGCGCAGATCCGCGAGGACAACGACATCCCGGCCGAGGACGACGTCGTGTTCGTCGAGGTCACGGTCCTGGACGCCTCCGAGTTCGAATCCGGGATGCGGGTGCGCGGCGAGGTGCTCCACGGCCGCTACCGGGTCCTGACCCTGGAGAGCTCCAGCATCCCCAACGCCCTCGCCGCCCTCCTGCTGCACGTCCGCGACGAGACCGGCCAGCGGCCCCACATCTACTTCGAGTGGACCGAGGGCAACCCGATGGCCAACTTCTTCCGGTTCTTCCTCTTCGGCCAGGGCGAGGTCGCCCCCGTCACCCGCGAGGTCATCCGCGAGGCCGAACCGGACCGCTCCCGCCGCCCCCACGTCCACGCCGGCTGACGGCCGGCACGACGGGCGCCGGGCGTCAGCAACGCGTCAGAATCACCGCACACCGCGTCAGGGGACCGTCAGCGATCCGCCCCCGGAACGCATCCCTGCCGTTGGATGAGCCTCCCGGACGGATCGACGAGGGAGGAAGCATGCCGCAGGTGGTCGTAGGCATAGGTGAGGGCCTGGGCGGCCTCGGGGCCCTTCACCGGGCCGCTGCCGAGGCCCGGCTGCGGCGGGTGGAGCTGTGCGCGGTACTGGCGTGGCAGGCCCCGGACGGCGGACCGGGCAGCCGCACCTCCTGCGGGGTGCCGGTATCGGCGCTGTGCCGGTCGGCCGCGGCGGACCGGCTGCGCGAGGTGCTCGGCAGCGCGTTCGGCGCCGGGACCCCGGCCCTCACCGTCACGGGCCTCACCGTGCGGGGCACGGCGGGGGCCGCGCTCGTCGACGTCGCGCGCGACCCGGACGACCTGCTCGTGGTGGGCTCGGGCCCCCGCGGACCGCTGCGCCGCCTGCTCCGCCCCTCGGTGACCCGCTACGTCCTCGCGCACGCCGCCTGCCCCGTCCTGACCGTGCCCCCGTCCCCGCTCCGGGCCGCGTACGAGGCGGCCCACCGCCGCAACTCCTGGCGGCTGCCGCTCGACGCCCGGGAACTCACCTGACACCGCGGGCGGTGAGAGGTTCGGACGCCGGTCAGGCCGCGACGAGTTCCTGTTCGCGGTCCGGTGCCTTGACCTTGGGCTTCCTGTTCGGCAGCGAGAGCCGGAAGACCTTGTGCCACGCGGAGAACACCTGCTTGGGCAGCGGCCCGGTGACGTACTCCAGCTCGTACTTCTCGAACAGCGCGCGCACCTTCACCGCGACCTCGGCGTACCGGTTGCTCGGCAGGTCCGGGAACAGGTGGTGCTCGATCTGGTGCGACAGGTTGCCGGTCATGAAGTGCATGGCCCTGCTGCCGCTGATGTTCGCCGAGCCCATCATCTGGCGCAGGTACCACTCTCCGCGGGTCTCGCCCTTGATCGACCGGCGTTCGAAGACCTGCACGCCCTCGGGGAAGTGCCCGCACATGATCACCGAGTGGGACCAGATGTTGCGGACCAGGTTCGCGGTGAAGGTGGCGGCGAGCGTGGTGAGGAAGGACGGGCCCGACAGCAGCGGGTGGATCACGTAGTCCTTGAGCACCTGCTTGCGGATCTTGCGGCCCACGGCCTTGGCCCGCGCGCGGAACTCCGGGTTCTTGCGGCGGCGCTTGCTCAGGTTCTTGCCGAGTTCCAGGTCGTACGCGGCGATGCCGTACTCGAAGAAGCAGGCGTTGACGAAGTTCCACAGCGGCTGGCCGAGGTGGAACGGCTGCCACCGCTGGTCCTCGTCGACGCGCATGATGCCGTAGCCGAGGTCGTTGTCCTTGCCGATCACGTTGGTGTACGTGTGGTGCAGCTCGTTGTGCGAGTGCTTCCACTGGTCGGCCGGCGAGACGTGGTCCCACTCCCAGGTGGTGGAGTGGATCTTCGGGTCCCGCATCCAGTCCCACTGGCCGTGCAGGATGTTGTGGCCGATCTCCATGTTGTCCATGATCTTCGCCACGGACAGCCCGGCGGTGCCGATCAGCCACGCGGGCGGGAAGAAGGAGAACAGCAGCACGCCCCTGCTGACCAGCTCGAGCTTGCGCTGCGCCGAGATTACCTTGCGGATGTAGGCGGCGTCCTTCTCGCCCCGGCTGGCGATCACCTCATCGCGGATCGCGTCCAGCTCGCGCCCGAGCTCCTCGATCTGCTCCGCGGTCAGGTGGGCGGTGGGGTCGATGGCGGTCAAGGTGCTCCTACCGTTCGATGGTGCAAGGGCCCGCCGCGGCGGACACGCAGGTCTGGATGAGGACGCCCGGCTCGGCCTCGGTGATCTCGCCGGTGCGCAGGTCGCGGACGGCGCCCGCGGTGAGCGGAGTGACGCAGCCGAAGCAGATGCCCATCCGGCACCCGGACGGCATGAGCACGCCGGCCTCCTCGCCGGCGTCCAGCAGCGGCGTGGCGCCGTCCGCGTCGACGGTCCTGCCGGTGGTGCCGAAGGTGATCTCGCCGCCGTCGCCGGTGACGACGATGCCGGGGCGGAAGCGTTCGGTGTGCAGGCGCTCGGGGACGCCGCGCTCGTTCCAGAGCTCCTCGGCGGCGTCGAGCAGGCCCGCGGGCCCGCAGGCCCAGGTCTCGCGCTCGGCCCAGTCGGGCACCAGCTCGTCGAGACGGGCGATGTCGAGCACGCCGTCCGTGTCGGTGTGCACCTCGGTCAGCCGCAGCTTCCCCTCCGCCACCAGGCCGTGCAGTTCGCCGCGGAAGATCACGTCCTGTGGCCGTGGAGCGCTGTGGACCATGACGACGTCGTCGAACCCGTTGTCGCGCAGCATGCCCATCACGGGCGTGATCCCGCTGCCGGCCGTCAGGTAGAGCACCTTGGCGGGCTTGGCCTCCGGCAGCACGAAGTCACCCGTCGCCTGGTCGAGCTGCACCAGCGTGCCCGGTTTCGCGCTGCGGACCAGGTGGTTGCTGACCTTGCCGTCCGGGATCGCCTTCACGGTGATCGTGATGCGGCCGTCCCGGCGGTCGGTCGGCGAGGTGAGGGAGTAGGCGCGCCACAGGCGCCTCCCGTCGACGTCGACCCCGATCCGCACGTACTGGCCGGCCGTGTGCCCGCGCCAGCCGCGTCCCGGCCTGATCACGACGGTCGCGGCGTCAGCCGTCTCGGGGTGCACGGCCTCGATGCGCCCGCGCAGGTCGGCGCCCGCACGCAGCGGGCTGACCAGGTCGAGGTAATCCGACGGCAGCAGCGGCGTCGTGACCATCTCCAGCAGTTTCCAAGCCCCACTGCGGAGGGCTGCACTCGTCATGGCTCAAGCTTGATGCGCCTCAAGGCGTAAAGTCCTGACCGTAGGACGTAAATCTGCTCGGCCGAATTGTTCGCAGGGAATGAAATATGAGCCATCCAATCCGGAGGGTCACCGAACCGCCCCTTGACGCGACGACGGTCACCGCACTTCGGGCCGCGCTGAGGACCACCGCCGACGAGGTCGTCCAGGCGATCATCGACGAGGTCCCGCCCTATGCCAACGCCCTTTCCGGCCGCATGGGCGTCACCATCCGCCGGGCCGTCCGCACCGCCCTGGGGAACTACCTGGACCTCGCGAGCGGGAACGCCACGGGCGGCGACGCCGGTGACGCGGCCTACGAGCTGGGCCGCGGCGAGGTGCGCGACGGCCGTTCGATGGACGCCCTGCTCAGCGCCTACCGCGTCGGCGCCCGCGTGGCCTGGCGGTGCCTGGCGGCGGGTGCCGTACCCGCGGGTCTGCCCGCCGCCGAGGTCGCCAAGTTCGCCGAGCTGACCTTCGCCTACATCGACGAGCTCTCCGCCGCGAGCGCCGCGGGCCACGCCGACGAGCTGGCCGCCCGGGGCCGGGAGCACGAGCGCCACCTGGAACACCTGGCCCGCGACCTCCTCGCCGGCGCGAGCCCGGACGTGCTGCTGGCCTCCGTCCAACGGGCCGGGTGGCAGCCTCCGGTCTCGCTGACCGCGGTCCTGCTGCCCGCCGCCCACGCCCGGCCCGCCTACCGCACGCTCGACCCGGGCACCCTCGTCCTCGACGATCTGCCGGACGCCTCCGGTGTGCTGCTCGTCCCCGATGCCGACCGGCCGCACCTCCTGCGGCAGCTGACCGACCGCGCCGCCGTGGTCGGCCCGGCCCGGCCATGGACCCGTGCGTCCGCCTCGTACGCACGAGCCGCACGCGCGCGCTCCCTCTCCTCCGACATCCGCGACACCGAGGAACACCTGCCCGAGCTGGTGCTGAGCGCCGACGCGGACGCGTTCGCGGACCTGCGCGCCCGAGCCCTCGCACCGTTGCGGACCCTGCCGGTCGCGACGGCCCGGCGTCTGGAGGAGACGCTGC
Organism: Streptomyces sp. NPDC089915; assembly: GCF_040684675.1. Classification (NCBI taxonomy): domain Bacteria; kingdom Bacillati; phylum Actinomycetota; class Actinomycetes; order Kitasatosporales; family Streptomycetaceae; genus Streptomyces; species Streptomyces sp. NPDC089915. Next base: position 45,654 of record NZ_JBFBGN010000017.1, read on the forward strand.
GGGCGTGGCTGCTGCACCAGGGCAGGCGGGACGAGGCGGCGGCGGCCCTGTTCGTCCATCCCCAGACCGTCCGGTACCGGATGTCGCAGCTGCGGGACCTGTTCCCGGACCTCGCATCGCCACACCGGGTCCTCGAACTGACACTGGCGGTCGGCCTCCGGGCCGGCTGAGCGGGACGGGGCCACCGGCACGGCCGATGCGGCAGGACCCTCGTTCCTAGGGCACCGGCCGGTACCGGTGGACCTCGCCGCAGAAACCGGCCCGGTCCGTCCCCGCGCCAGGGGCGGGAAGGCGGGTCACCGAGGCGTCGGCCAGGTGCGCCGGGGCTCCGGCGGCGGCCGCCTCGGCGCGTTCGGCGAGCCGGTGCACGGCACGGGCCGGGCCGTCGGCGACCAGTCGCGGCCAGTCGGCCGCCCGGGGCCGGACCAGCGCGGCGGCGCGGTCGTAGAAGGCGAGCAGGGCCGCCCGCCCGTGGTCCGGACCGTGCTGCCACGCCGCGGTGAGGGCGGTGAAGCCGGACACGGCCCGGTCCCTGCGGGCCCGGACGGCGTCGGGGGCGTCGGCGTCGGCCATGGCCTCGTAGCGCTGCGCGTCGGCGAGGTCCTCGTCCGGGAAGGTGAAGACGACGTCGCCCCGTTCGTTGAGGTGGCTGTTCTCCATGATCACGAGGATCTTGAGGTCGTCGCCGGGGTCGGAGACCAGCCGGTGGAGGGTTCCGGGATCGAAGGTGACGGCGGCGTGCGGGCGGAGCTCGACCCTCTCGAAGCCGGACGGGGTGAGGAACTCGGCGGCTCCGCTGCCTTCGAGCACGACGTACATCTCGGTGCAGGCGAGGTGGACGTGCGGGGTTCCGCCGCACTGTCCGTCGGGGGCCCGGCTGGAGTACACCCGCACGTGGGACACACCCACTCCGGCGGGCGGGCCGGGCACGGGCCCGGCTCCGGTGGGGAAGGGGGCCGGGTGAGCGGGTACTGCTGTGGTCATGTCGTGACTCCCAGGGTCAGGGGCAGGGGATCGTGGGCGGCCGCGGTGGCCGGGACGGGCCGGCTGCTCCAGGCGTGCAGCAGGGCGAGCTGGTCGAGAGCCGCCCCGGGTGGGGCCGGGTTGGGGCCGCGGCCCCGGAAGTGGGCGAGGGCGCGGCTCAGATGGCGGCTGAGGCCGTCGTCCCGTATGACGTGCCGTTCCGCCGCGACCGGGGAGCCCTCGGCCCGAACGGTGACCGTGCCGTGGTTCCGGGGGAGTCCGGGGATCGGCTCGAAGGCCCCGATGACCTCCTGGACACGTCCGTGCGGGTCGGTGCCCACGACGGACATCGCCCGGTAGCGGGTACCGGAGCCGGGACCGATGCCCGACGACGCGAGTTCCGGTCCGTCCGGCCGGAGGCCGGGGTGTCCGATCCGCCCGGTCATCGAGCTGTACAGCAGCACCTCGCAGCCCGGCGCGTCCGCGCGCGTGCGGTAGCGGACCTCGACGCCGTCCTGCGTGGGGCCGGCCCAGGGCGCCGCCGCTCCGTGGAACCCGACCTCGGCCGGACCGTCCGGCGCCAGGTCGAGGCCGAGCCGTCGCCCCAGCGCTTCGACGGCCGCCACGAGATGTGGCCCCTCGTAGCCCAGCGCCCCCAAGTCGCGGTCCTGGAAACGCCCCCGGCGGACGTCGTGGGCGCGGTGCTTGCTCATCTCCACCGTCACCCGGCGCGGCACCAGGCCCAGCCGCGCCGAGGCATCGGCCACGTGCTCCAGCACGGCTGAGGACAGGTAGTGCTCCCCGACCACGACACGGCCCCGGTGGGCGGCGAGCAGCGCGCGCACGGCCGGCACGTCGCCGGGGGCACAGAGCGGCTTCTCGATCAGGACGTTCGCCCTCGTGTCGCGGGCGCACACCTCGGCCAGCAGGGCGCCATGGGCCTCGGTCGGGACGCAGACGTCCCAGAGGTCCGGACGTAAGCGGGCGGCCTCGGCCATCGACAGGACCGGTGGATCAGCCGCCGGCCGGCCTGCCGCGGCCAACCGGGGGTCGACCACACCCACCACCCGCACGCCCAGTGCCGCGAGCTTCGCATGGTGCAGGGCACCCATGTGCCCGTATCCGATCACTACACAACGGAGTGTCATGGGCGGCCACCTTAACGATTCTTCAGGAGCCTCCCGAACCGGAAGGGAGACCACCTTGAGGGCACGTATGCAAGATCAGCCACTCTCGGGAGGGCGCTGCCGGACGACTGCCGGGAGTGATCGTTCCCGTCCACGGCAGGGGGGATCCGTACGCCTCACGCCCGCAGCGTTGGGGCGGCGCCGACATGACCGAAAATCATTCACTCATTCGAGTGTGTGGGCGGGGCGGGTCGGCGCGGGCCGGATCTGCGCGCCTGGAAGTCCCTTATATGACGCCGCGTATGACGGGAAGGCCGTGCCGGGAGAGTCCGGCGTTCGCCGTACCCCCGTGCCGCCCCCGCGTGGTTCGCGTGTTCCGCCGAGGGGAAGGGATGCCGTCAGGTCTGGTGGAGGGGGTCCGCTGTGAGTTCCGGTCTCGGGGCCGTGCCGTTGGCCCCCGGGTACGTTCCGCTCCTCGGGCACACGGCCGCGATGCTGCGTGACCGGCCGGGGTTCCTCGCCTCGCCCGGGCAGGGGGACCTCGTGAGGCTGAGGTTCGGGCCGCAGACCATGGTCCTGGTCCGTGACCCCGATCTCGTGCAGCAGGTGCTGCGCGACGACCGGACCTTCGACAAGGGCGGCCCGTTCTTCGACCGGGCCCGGGAGGTCGTGGGGGACGGGCTGGCGACCTGTCCTCATGAGCGGCACCGCAGACAGCGCCGGCTGTGCCAGCCGGCGTTCCGTCCCGGCCGGCTGCCCGACTACACGGAGGCCGTCACGGCGGCGGCCCGTGAGGAGACGGCCGCGTGGAACGACGGGGACGTCATCGACGTCGCCCGGGTGATGCCGGCCCTCGCCAGCCGGGCGCTGGCACGGACGATGTTCAGCAGCCGCCTGCCGGCGCACACCACCCGGCAGATCAACGAGGACATCGCCACCCTGCTGGGCAGCGTCATCCGGCGCATGCTGACCCCCGCCCCCTTCGACCGCGCGCCGACCCCGGGCCACCTGCGCTACGAGCGTGCCCGCAGGCGCCTGCGGCAGACGGTGTCCGGCGTCGTCGCCGGCCGGCGGGCCGACGGCACCGACGACCCCGACCTGCTCTCGGCGCTGCTGTCGGCGGCCGATCCGGAGACCGGTGGGGACGGTCCCGTCTCACTGACCGACGAGGAGGTCGCCGACCAGCTCATCACGTTCTTCATCGCCGGGACCGAGACCACCGCCGGCCTGATGTCCTGGATGCTCTACGAACTCGCCCGCCACCCCGGGATCCAGGAGCACCTGCACGCCCACACCGCCGGCGTGCTGCGCGGCCGGCCGCCGCGGGCGGCGGACCTGCCCGCCCTGAGCTATGCCGAACAGGTGGTCGACGAGGCCCTGAGGCTGCACTCGCCCGTCTGGCTGTTCACCCGCACCGTCACCACCGAAACCCGGCTCGGCGGCGTCCGGCTTCCGGCCGGGACCGCGATCGCGATCAGTCCGTACACGGTCCACTGGAACCCCGATCTCCACCCCCGCCCCCGGGAGTTCGACCCCGGCCGGTGGAAGACCCCGCGCACCGATCGCGGTGCCCACGTCCCCTTCGGGGCGGGCCCGCGCCGGTGCATCGGCGACCGGTTCGCCGTCCAGGAGACCGTCGCCGTCCTCTCCGTGCTGATCAGCTCCTGGCGGTTCACCCCGGTCACCGAACGGCCCGTCAAGGTGGCCCTGTCCGCCTCGTACGGACCGCGCACGCTCCGCCTCCGCGTCCACGCCCGAGGGCCTGGCCACGTCGGCGGTCCCGAGTAGCCCCTGCCCACCGGCCCCCAGGGAGCTGTCGCGATGGTGAGCCCGCCGAACACCCCCTCCTCTTCCCCCGACGTCCCGACGCCCTCGCGCAGGGCGGCGGGGGGCCGGACCGCCGGCGGCCCGACGGTGGTCCGGTCGGTGCTGCGGGAGCCGTGGCTGAGCTGGCAGTTCATCAAGAACGATCCCTGGGGCGGCCTCTACCCCGGTGTCGTCTTCGCCCTCGCCGTCGCGGTCCGCCACCACCAGCCGGCGGGCCGCCTCGCCGTGACCGCGGTGACGGCGACCGTCTACTTCTGGCTCTACCTCTACACCTTCTGCCTCACCAACCAGCTCGCCGGGCTCCGCGAGGACCGCCTCAACAAGCCCTTCCGCCCCCTGGTGCGGAAATCGGTCACCGCGCGCGGGGCCCTGACGCGCACCGCGGTCGCCTTCGTCCTGTTCCCCCTCGTCGGATGGGCGGCGGGGGTGTGGCAATGGGCGCTGCTCTGGCAGGCCATGACCCTCCTGCACAACCTCGGGGGCTCCCGGTACTGGATCGTCAAGAACGCCGTCATCGGCTGTGGCGTCCTTCCCATGCTCGGCGCCGCCTGGCAGATGACCGCCCCCCTGACCCCCGGCGCATGGCGGTGGATGCTCACCCTCGCCGTCGTGGTCTTCCTCCTCATCTCCGTCCAGGACCTGCGCGACCTGCGCGGAGACGCCGCCACCGGCCGCAGGACCTTCCCCCTGGCCTTCGGGGAGGTCTTCTCACGCCGTTTCCTCTGTGCGGGCTTCGCCCTCCTGCCGCTGGTCACCCACTTCCTCCTCGTCCGGGCGGCCACCCCGGCGGCCTGGTGCGCGGAAGCGGTCGCGGCGGCCCTCTGCTGGACCACCGCCCGCCGCGTCCTCGACCGCCGCGGCCCGGCCTACGACCACGGCACCTACCGCCTGTTCGAGTACTGGTACACCGCTGTCCTCGCCACCGCCTTCGTCGCCCTCTGATCCCGCTCATCCCCGGCACGGGACGAGCCCCACCGCCCCCCGTTTCCCGGCGCCCGTGACCGTCCGGCTCGAGTGTCGCTGGCGTCGGGCCGCAACACCCCGGTGAGTCTGGAAGGGTTGGCCCGGCGCAAAACCTGCGCCGGAACGCGTACCACCTCCGTCGACCGGGAGAGAAGCATGACCATCAAGGACATCGGGCCGGAACCTCAGAGCTTCGACCTCGAAAAGGCGACGCTGGAGAACAGCAACTACCGCTCGGTCGCCTGGTCCGGCAAGTACCTTCAGCTGACCCTCATGTCGATCCCGGTGGGCGAGGACATCGGCCTGGAGGCGCACCCGGAGACCGACCAGTTCCTCCGGCTCGACGCGGGCCGCGGCCGCGTTCAGATGGGCAGTGCGAAGGACCGCCTCGACTTCGAGCAGGAGGTCGAGGACGGCTGGGCGGTCTTCGTGCCCGCCGGCACCTGGCACAACGTCACCAACACCGGCGACGAGCCCATGCGGCTCTACGCCGTCTACGCCCCGGTCCACCACGCCCCGGACAAGATCCACGAGACCTTCGCCGACGCCGAGCGCGACGAGGACTCGGGCAACGACGAACCCCCGGCCTGGTCGGTCCAGCCCACCCGCCACCCCGCGGACAAGCACGCCTGACCACCGGCGGGGGCGGTCCTCCCCGCCGGCCCGGGGGAACGAACCGGCCCCAGGTCGCCGACCTGGGGCTTCCGGGCGGGCCTCCCCGCCCCGCTCTCGGTCAGGGGCCCCAGACGAACGTCGCGCAGTCCGCGCACTCCTCGAGGTAGCGGTGGCGGCACTCGACGGTGTGCCGGAGGAAGGCGATCGCCTGCCGTCGGCTGTGGACCTCGCTCTCCAGCGCGGCGATCTTCGCGCGCACGACCTCCTGCGCGGCGGACTTCCTCGGGGACATCGCCGCCGTGACCTCCGGCAGGGAGAGCCCGACCCGGCGCAGCTTCAGCACGGTTCGGGCCTGCTCCAGGACCTCGTCGTCGTAGAGGCGGTAGCCGTTCGCGTCCCGGCGCACCGTGAGCGCTCCGACGTGCTCCCAGTGCCGCAGGACGTGCGCTTCGACTCCCAGCCGCGCGGCCGCCTCGCCGATCGTCATCGCCATTGCGCCGCCCTTGCCTTGATGTCGACCTGAACCCCTAGCGTCCCCAGCATGCCTGACACCCCCTCCATCCCGCCCGTCCCCGCTCGCTCCCGGACCGTCCTGGTCACCGGCGCGACGGGCAACCTCGGCCGTGAGCTCCTCGCCCGGCTGCACGCGCGCCCGGCGGCCGTACGGCGCCTCGACCGCCGTCCTGTCGGCCCGCGACCCGGCGTCGAGTCGGTGCGGGGCGATCTGACCGACGGCGGTTCCGTCCGTGCGGCGCTCGACGGTGTCGACACCGTCTTCCTCATCTGGCCGCTCCTCGACACCGCCCCCGCCGGGCCCCTGATCGCGGAACTCGCCGCGGCGGCACCGCGCGTCGTCTACCTGTCCTCGACCGCGATCGACGACGACGCGGTGCGCCAGAGCGACCCGATCGTGCAGGTGCACGCGGACATGGAACGCCTGCTCCGTGACGCCGGCCTGCGTCCCACCGTGCTGCGCAGCGACACGCTGGCGTCCAACACCCTTGGATGGGCGGCGCAGTTGCGCGCGGGCGACGTGGTCAGGGGTCCGGACACGGCCCGCACCGCGGTCGTCGACGAGGGGGACGTGGCGGCCGCGGCGGTAGAGGTGCTCCTCCGGCGCGGGGACGACGCGGACCGCACCCCCTACCTGCTGACGGGGCCCGAGCCGCTCGGCAGGGCCGACCAGGTCGCGATCCTCGGTGCCGCCCTCGGGCGGGAGTTGCGTTTCGAGCCGGTGCCCGCGGATGCCGCGCGCGCACGCATGCTCGCGGACGGCCGTCCCGAGCGGCTGGTCGACGCCCTCGTCACGGCGTCGCTACGGAGACCGGAGTCACGGCTCGTGACCGACCACGTCGAGCGCCTGACCGGGATGCCGGCCCGCTCCTTCGCGCAGTGGGCCGTCGGCCACGGGGCCGAGTTCGGCCGGCGGCCATGACCGCCCCGCCGCCCCCGCCCCGCCGTGCGGCCGTGGTGGTCCCCGGGGACCAGGTCCAAAGCCGTAGCCCGTCTGCGCCTCGGGCCTGATCCCGCCGCGCGGGGAGACTGCGTAACGTGCTGCCCGAATCGGGATCGTCCGCCTCAGGGGAGAAGACATGAGCACCGCCGCACCGGTATCGCTGGTCACGGGTGGCAACAGGGGCATCGGCCGTGAAACCGCGCGCCAGCTGGCGGGACTCGGGCACACCGTCCTGCTCTCGGCCCGCCGTCCGGAAGACGCCGAACGGGCCGTCGCCGAGCTGGCCTCCGGAGCGCCCGGCACCCTGCTGCCGTGCCGGCTGGACGTGACCGACGCCGAGGACGTCCGCACCCTGGCCCGTCGGGTGGAAGAGGAGTTCGGGCGCCTCGACGTCCTCGTCAACAACGCGGCCGTCAACTACGACACCGCCCGCCGGGCGGTCTCCGTCGACCTCGACGAGGTCCGCCGGACGCTGGAGACCAACCTCTTCGGAGCCTGGCGGACCGCGCAGGCCTTCCTGCCGCTGCTGCGCCGTTCCGCTCACCCCCGTGTGGTGAACGTGTCCAGCGAATCCGGGTCCCTGGAACACATGTCGGGCGGCACCCCCGCCTACGGGGTCTCGAAGGCCGCCCTCAACGCCGTGACCCGCAAGCTCGCCGACGAACTGCGCGCCGAGGGGATCCTGGTGAACTGCGTCTGCCCGGGGTGGATCGCGACCGACATGGGCGGCCCGGGCGGCGACCCCGTCGACCAGGGCGCCGCCGGCGTCGTCTGGGCCGCCACCCTGCCCGACTCCGGTCCCACCGGCGGCTTCTTCCGCGAGGGCGAACCGCTGGCCTGGTAGGGCGACGCCCGCCGCCTCAGCTCCCGTACCGGCCGAACCCGGACGTCCGCCACTGCCGGCCGTCGGGCAGGATCGCGAGGCCCTCGTAGCCGTCGAGGGCCTCAAGCCACTCCCGGGCGCCGTGGCCGCGGGCGAACGCGGCCGTCGCGTAGGCGTCGGTCATGGTCAGGCGCGGGCCGATCACCGTGAGGGAGGCGAACGCGGTGACGGGGGCGCCGTCGTGCGGGTCGAGGATGTGGGCGCCGCGTTCGGCCGTGCCGGAGGTGGCGACGGCGAGGTCCTCCCGGACGGTGACGACGGTGGCGAGCCGGCCCGGGTGCAGGGGGTGGGCGATGCCGATGCGCCAGGGGGCCGACCGGGGGCCCGGAACGCGGAGTTGGAGGTCGCCGCCGCCATTGACGCAGGTGTGGCGGGCGCCGGCCTCGTACAGGAGCTCCGACGCGGCTTCGGCGGCCCAGCCCTTGACGAGCCCGGACGGGTCGAGGGTGCCGGCGGGCGTGATGCTGAAGTAGCCCTCGCTGTCGTGGACGGCCCGCGCGCACAGGCTCAGGACCTCGTGGACCTCGGGCGGGCAGTCGCCGAGGCGGATCTCGCCGCGGTCGAGCCGGCTGACGTGGCTGTCGGGCCGGTAGGTGGAGAACACGGCGTCGACCCGGTGGAGAAGGCGCACGGCCTCGGCGAGGGCGCGCCGGATGGCGGGGGTGGGCCGGTCGCGGACGTCGAAGGAGAAGACGGTGCCCATGACGTGCTCGACGTGGCGCAGCCCCTCCGCATGGCGCGGCCCCTCCGCCGGCCGTGCCGTGTGCGGGGCCCGGTCCGCGCGGGTCGGGTCCGCGCGGGTCGGGTCAGAGCGGGTCGGGTCAGGGCGGGTCGGTTCATACACCGGCTTCGTCCAGGGCGCTCTGCAGGGACCGGATGTAGCCCTCGCTGGTGTAGCTCGCGCCGGACACGGCGTCGATCGAGGCGCTCTGCGCGCCGAGCGCCTCCTCGGTCAGCCGGGGCACGGCCCGGGCGGCTATCTCCCGGTCGCGGCCCCGCTCGGAGGGCACCTGCAGGACGTGGACGGCGGTGATGTGCCCCTGGGCGAGGGTGACGGACACCTGTACCGGTCCGTACCGGGTGTCGACGACGTCCCCGGTGAACTCGCCGGTACGGGTGCCGGAGGCGGCGCCGCCCGGAGCCGAGGCGGCGGGCCTGGGAGCGGAGACGGCGGAGACGACGGGGGGATGGCCCTGGTGGGGCTTGAGGGCGAGCAGCAGGACCACCCCCGCGGTGGTCGACAGGGTGGTGGCGGCGACGCGGCGCACGGCGGGTCTCCTCGGGTTTCGGGCCGCGCTCAGAGCGCGAAGGACTCGTGGTGGATGCGGCGGGCGGGCACACCGGCGTCGCGCAGGGCGGAGCGGGCCGCCTCGGTCATGCCGGGCGGTCCGCACAGGTACACGTCCCGTTCTCCGAGGTCGGGCACGTACGTGAGCAGCGCCTCGGCCGTCAGCGGCATGCGGTGGGCGGCCGGTTCGTCGACGGAGTACAGGACGCGGGCACCGCGGGCCGCCGCGACGGCGTCCAGCTCGCCGCGCAGCGCGAGGTCCTCGGGACGGCGGGCACGGTAGATCAGGGTGACGTCACCGGGCAGGGTCTCCAGCAGGGTCCGCAGCGGGGTGATGCCGACGCCCCCGCCCAGCAGCAGCGTCCTGCCCGTGGTGCGGCGGTCCGCGGTGAAGCCGCCGTACGGGCCTTCGGCCCAGACGCGGGTGCCGGGGGCCAGCCGGGCGACGGCGGCGCTGTGGCCGCCGACGGCCTTGACCGTGATGCGCAGGGAGCGGCCGTCGGCGGGGGCGGAGAGCGAGTAGGGGTTGGCGGCCCACCACAGGCCCGGAGCCAGGAAGCGCCAGCGGAAGAACTGCCCGGGCCGGGCGCCGAGCTCGTCCAGGCGCTCGCCGGTGAGGTACACGGACACGACACCGGGCGCCTCGCGGCGGACCGCGGCGACACGGAGGCGGTGGCGCATCCCGCCGCGGACGGGCACGGCGAACCGGAACCACAGGAGCAGCGCGGCCACACCGAGGTACAGGGCGTACCAGGCCAGCCGGGCCGGGCGGTCGCCGACGAAGTCGGCACCGTCGGAGAGCTGGTGCCCGAAGACCAGGAAGACCGCCAGGTACGTCGCGAAGTGGAGGTGGTGCCAGGTCTCGTAGCCCATCCTGCGGCGGGCGGCGCGGGCGGAGAGGACGCCGGTGCCCACGAGGAGGAGGAAGCCGGCGGTGCCCTTCAGCAGGTCCGGGTAGTGCAGGACCAGCGTGGTGGCCTGGCTCACCGGATCCGTGTGCGCGCTGACGGCGTAGCCCCCGATGACCAGCAGGGTGTGGGCCAGGGCGAGGGAGAGGGCGTAGCGCCCGCCCATGGCGTGCCAGCGGGCCAGCCGGTCGGTGCCCACACCGCGGTCGAGGATGGGGACGCGGGCCATCAGGGCCAGCAGGACCGCGCAGGCGTACCCGGCGAGGAGGCCGGTGATCCGGCCGCCGTCGGTCAGCCAGCCCGCCGGGCCGACGACGGAGGTGGTGTCGGCCCACCACAGGCCGAGGACGCCCGCGGCCCCGGCCCAGACGAGGACCTGGGCGGCCACGGGTATCCAGGCCGTACGCGGCGGCGCCGCGTGCGGGACACGCGTCACGGAACGGCGGTCGTACGCGCCGGCGGCCATGGGGCCCCTTTCCCGGCGACGGCGTCCACGGCCGGCACCATGTCGGTGGTTGCCCGGCCAGCCTCACACCGGCAGCTCTGTGTTCCCTCTGAAACGGCCTCCCGGGGACGGATCCACAGGTGATTCAGAGGAAACTCAGAGCTTCCGGACGCCCTGGTACCGCACATCCGGGAGATGCTGGAACCACCATGGACAGCCCCTCACCACCCCCCGTGCTCCGCAGGCCCGACGGCGCCCCCGTCCGGATCCTCGTCGTCGACGACGAGCCGGACCTCACCGACGTGCTGTCCGGGGCGCTGCGCTCGGAGGGCTGGGACGTCCGCACCGCCGCCGACGGCGCGAGCGCCCTCGACACGGCGGCCGCGTTCCGTCCCGACGCCGTCGTCCTCGACTGGATGCTGCCCGACCTGGACGGGCTCGCCGTGCTGCGCCGGATGCGGACCGGCCTGCCGGACGTCTGCGTCCTGTTCCTCACCGCCCGCGACTCCGTCGAGGACCGCGTCGCGGGCATCACCGCGGGCGGCGACGACTACGTGACCAAGCCCTTCAGCCTCGAAGAGGTGCTCGCCCGGCTGCGCGGGCTGCTGCGGCGGGCGGGCATGGCACGCGAGCCCGGCGGGAACCGCCTCGCCGTCGGCGACCTGGTGATGGACGAGGAGGCGATGGAGGTCAGCCGCGCCGGCCGGCTCGTCGACCTGTCGCGGACGGAGTTCGAACTGCTGCGCTTCCTGATGCGCAACCCGCGCCGGGTCCTGTCCAAGGAGCGGATCCTCGACCGGGTCTGGTCGTACGACTTCGGCGGCCGGGCGCACATCGTGGAGCTGTACATCAGCTACCTGCGCAAGAAGATCGACGCGGACCGGCCGCCGATGATCCACACGGTGCGGGGTGCCGGCTACGTCCTCAAGCCCGGGGAACCCGGTCCCGCATGAAGCGGCCCCGGCTGCCCCGCACCCTGCGGTCCCGGCTGACCGCCGGTCTCGTGCTCCTGCTCGCCCTGGCCTGCCTCGCGGTGGGGGCGGCGACCGTGCTGACCCTGGAAACCTTCCTCGTGAACCAGCTCGACCAGCAGCTCGCCGCCTCCGGCGGCCGGTTCGCGGCCAGCCTCGAACACGACGAGAAGCCCGACGCCGACAACCGGCCCGACACCCGAGGCCAGTCGAACGGCACCTTCGGCGCCCGGCTGCTGCGCGGGCGGACCACCGAGGCGGCCGTCGTCCGCGCCCAGACCGACGCCCCGGTACCGCTCACCGCCCGCGACCGGGCGTCCCTCGCCGCCGTACCCGCGGACGGACGGGGCCACGACCTCAGGCTGTCCGCCCTGTACCGCTACCGGGTCGCCGCCGTCACGGGCGACGACGGCGACGTCCTGATCACCGGCCTGCCGCTGCAGCCGGTGGAGGAGACCGTGCACCGCCTGGAGACGGCGGAGGCCATCGTGTTCGGTGCCACGCTCGCGGCCACCGGGGTCGCCGGAGCCCTGTGGGTCAGGCTCTCGCTGCGCCCGCTGCAGCGCGTCGCGGCCACCGCCACCGAGGTCACCCGGCTGCCCCTGGCCAGCGGGGAGACCGCGATGCCCGCCCCGGTCCCCGACACCGACCCGCACACGGAGGTCGGCCGGGTGGGCGCCGCGCTCAACCGCATGCTGGGACACGTGGGCGACGCCCTCGCCCGGCGGCAGGCGGGCGAGGAGCGCCTGCGCCACTTCGCCGCGGACGCCAGCCACGAACTCCGTACGCCCGTCGCCACCGTGCGCGCCCACGCCGAGCTGGCCCTGCGCCACCCCGGCGCGGTGCCGGGGGAGGTGCGCCACTCGCTGGAGCGGATCCAGTCCGAGACCCGGCGCATGACCGGCCTCGTCGACGACCTCCTGCTGCTCGCCCGGCTCGACGCGGGCCGGCCCCTCGCCCGCGAACCGGTCGACCTGACCCGGCTGGCGCTGGACGCGGTCAGCGACGCCCGGACCGCCGCCCCCGGCCACCGCTGGCTGCTCGACCTGCCGGAGGAGCCCGTCACGGTGACCGGTGACGAACACCGGCTCCACCAGGTCATCGCCAACCTCCTGGCCAACGCCCGCACCCACACCCCGGAGGGCACCGAGGTCACCCTCGCGCTGGGCGAGGGCACGTCAGGGACCGTGGAGCTGAGCGTCACGGACACCGGCCCCGGTATCCCCGGCGATCTCGTGCCCGAGGTGTTCCAGCGCTTCACCCGGGCCGATCACAACCGGGCCAGGGCGGGGGGCGGTACGGGCCTGGGCCTGGCCATCGTCCTGGCGGTGGTCCAGGCCCATGACGGCACCGTCGAGGTCACCAGCCGCCCCGGGCACACGTCCTTCCACGTCACCCTGGAGCGGGGCGGCTGACCGGCACGGCGCCCCCGCCGCTCGCGTCAGTTCCGGCTACGGCCGCGCCGCAGCCACCAGACGGCCCCGGCGGCCAGCACCACCACGACCGCCGCCACGCCGACGGCCGTCGCGGTGCCGCCGCCCCCGCTCCCGTCCTCCCCGGCCGTGGCGGCCGTGGCGGCCGAAGCGGTCGCCGGCGGCGGCTCGACGGACGGGGCGGCGCTCGGAGCCGACGTCGGAGTGGGGCTCGGGCTCGGGGCGATCGGCTTGGCCCCGGGCGCGGCCGGCAACAGATCGAGGACCGGGGCCGGGTTCTCGACCTTCTGCCCGCCGGTGGGGACCTCGATCCAGCGCGAGACCTTTCCGTCGCCGTAGGTCTCGATGGTCTTGAACGCCAGGGACTTCTCGTCCGGCAGCTGGCGGACCGTGATGCTGTACGCCGCGTCCGTGCCGGTGGCCAGCGCCGTGCCGCCGACGGTGTAGCCGTCCGAAGTGGCGGTGAACTTCCACTCCTTGGGCGCCTCCTTCAGCGTCACGGAGTCCGGGGCTATGCCCTTGGGGAGCACCACGCGCAGTTCCGAGATGCCCGCGCTGTCCGACTCCGCCTCCGAGGTGAAGGAGAGGGTGACGTTCTCGGCGAGGGCGCTCGGGTTGGACGCCTTGACCTCGGAATGCGCGGCGGCCGGGCCCGCGGTCAGGCCGACGGCCACGAGGGCGCCGAAGGCCGCGAGGGCCAGCCGGCGGGGACGGAGGCCGGTGGGCGTTGCGTTCATGGGGGAGGAACCTCTCGGTACGGGGGCGGGCTTCACCATGCGAGGGATCGGCCCGCGAGGATGGGGGAGACGTCTCCTGCCCACCCGGCGGGAGGCCCCCGGCGTACCACCACGTGGGAGAGCGCCGCCGCCGTCCCCGGCGCCGTCGCGGGACCGCCGTGCGGCGTCGGCCCGGCCGGCGGGCGCGGTCCGCTCCACGGCGGGCGGAGGGAGCCGAAGGCCGCGGCGGCGGCCGCCACCGCCCGCTGCGCCCAGCGGCCCACCGTCTCCGGCAGGCGGCCGAGGGCCCGGTCCGCGCGGTACATGAGCAGGGCCAGCAGGCACGCGGCCGCGCAGTGGGCCGCGGTCATCGCCCACACGCCGCGGAGGGCGAGGCGTACGGCCTGCGGCGCCCCCTCGTGGCCCCCGGCGGGCCCGTGGCACACGGGCTGCCCGTCGGACAGCACCCGGTGCAGGACGAGTTGCGCCAGACCGGTCGCCGCGACCACGTGCCACCAGGGCCGCGAGATCCGGGACACGGTCCACGACAGGGCGAAGGCCACCGCCGTACCGGCCGCCACCCGCGCCCAGGAGACCTCGTCCCCCGACGCCAGGTGGTGGCTCACGACGGCCAACGCCGTACCGGGCAGGGCGAACAGGGCAGCCCGAAGGCACCGTCCGCCGCGCCGCCCGGGCTGCGGACACGAGCGCGTCCTGGCACGGCGTCCGGTCATGTCGGGGCCATCATCCACCGGACTCCGCCCCCGTCGGGCGGTGACTGTCACATGACGAGTGGTTTTCCGGCACCGCTCCAGGTCCGTGTGCCCGGGGGCACCGCCGCCGGCGTCCGCCGTCCCGTCCGCGCACGGGTACGCGCACGTGCACACGTCGGACGCGGCCGCCCTACGATGGGCGGATGACCTCACGCACAAGCGGCGCACCTGCCCATGCCTCGCAGAGCGGGACGGGCGAGGCGGGCTGGGCGGGTGAGGCGGGCGGGGAGCGCCTGGTGGTCGCCGCCTCGATTCTGGCACTGCTCGCCGACCGCACCCGCCTGGCGCTGCTGCACAGGCTCGGCGAGGGCGAGGCGGACGTCACCACGCTCACCGAGGTGTGCGGCGCCCCGCGCCCCTCCGTCAGCCAGCACCTGGCCAAGCTGCGCCTGGCCGGACTGGTCACCACGCGCAAGGACGGGCGCCGGGTCGTGTACTCGCTCGGCCACGGCCACCTCCGTCGCCTCGTCGGCGAAGCGCTCAGCGTGGCCGACCACCAGATCGGATCCCTCCCGCCCCACGACTGAACCGGCCCCGCCGAACGGGGAGGCCGTCCGGCCGTCCGGCACACAACATGTGCACACTTGCGCACATGTTGCCTATGATGGGACCGTCGTCCCGTCCGCCGAGCCCAGGGCAAGGCCATGCTGTCCGTGCTGAGGAACCGCACCTACCGCCACCTGTTCACGGCCCAGATCACGGCCCTGACCGGCACCGGGCTGGCCACGGTGGCGCTGAGCCTGCTCGCCTACGACATCGCGGGGGAGAACGCCTCCGCCGTACTGGGGACCGCGCTGGCGATCAAGATGGTCGCCTACGTGGCCGTCGCCCCGCTGGCCGGCGCCTTCGCCGGCCGCGTTCCGCGCCGGGCCCTGATGGCGGGCACGGACCTCATCCGGGCGGGCGCCGCCCTCGCCCTGCCCTTCGTCACCCAGGTCTGGCAGGTCTACGTCCTGATCTTCGTGCTGCAAGCGGCGTCCGCGGCCTTCACCCCGGCCTTCCAGGCCACCATCCCGCAGGTGCTGCCCGAGGAGCGCGACTACACCCGGGCCCTGTCCATGTCCCGGCTCGCCTACGACCTGGAGAGCCTGGGCAGCCCCGCAGTGGCCGCCGGTCTGCTGACCCTGGTCTCCTACGACTGGCTGTTCGCCGGAACCGCCTTCGGCTTCCTGGCCTCCGCCACCCTCGTGGTCTCCGCCGTGCTCCCCGGGCCGGCCCCCGTGGAGCGCACCGGCGGCGTCTACGCGAAGGCGGGCTTCGGCACCCGCCTGTTCTGGTCCACCCCGCGACTGCGGGCGCTGCTCGCCCTGGACCTCGCGGTGGCCGCCTCCGGGGCGATCGTCTTCGTCGACACCGTCGTCCTGGTCCGCGACCACTTCCACCGCTCGGCCGGGGCCGTCTCCCTCGCCCTCGGTGCCTACGGCGCCGGTTCCATGCTCGCGGCCCTGCTCCTGCCCCGTCTGCTGCGGCGGACCGGGGACCGGCCCGTCATGCTGGGCGCCGCCTTCGCCCTGCCGGCCGTGCTCGCCGCCGTCGCCGCCCTCGCGGCGGTGGCCCCCGGCAGCGGCTCCTGGTGGGCGCTCCTCGCGGCGTGGGCAGCGATCGGCGCCGCCTGCTCGGCCGTCCTCACCCCGGGCGGCCGCCTGGTCCGGCGCTCCACCGCCGACGAGGACCTCCCCGCGGCCTTCGCCGCCCAGTTCTCCCTGTCCCACGCCTGCTGGCTGCTCACCTACCCCCTCGCCGGATGGCTCGCCGCCGGCGCGGGACTGCCCGTCACCGCGTCGGCCCTCGGGGCCGTCGCGCTCGCGGCGGCCGTCGCCGCCGCCCTCATCTGGCCCGCCCGCGACCCGGAGCGCCTCGAACACACCCACGCCGACCTCCCCGCGGACCATCCCCACCTCACCGGCGCCAGCCGTGCCGCCGGAGGCTGGCGGCACGGCCACGACTACGTCATCGACCGGTACCACCACACCTGGCCGCAGGCCCGTCCGTCCCGCGTCGGCGGCTGAATCCACGGCTCCCGGACCCCGGTCCGGCCTTCCGCAGGCTCAGGTGAACGCCGTCCCCAGCAGCTCGACGCGGTGCGCGGTCCTCTGGGCGCTCACGCCGAGGATGCCGAAGATGAGGTCACGGCCCATCGTCGCGCCCACCAGCGTGTTGACCGGGCCGAACGAGGCCGCCATCGGTGTGGCCGCGGCCCCGGCCAAGGCCTTCGCCTCCCGGCGCGACGCGATGAAGGCCGGGAGGCCGGCGGGCCGGATCAGCGGACCGCTCGACCCGACCCTCAGGCCGCAGCCCCCGGTGATCATCGACACCCCGCGCTCAAGGCAGGCGTGCGCGCACAGCTCCGGCAGCGAGAGGGGGCGGTCGGCCGCGACGACGAGGAACCCGCCCTCGCGCAGGTGCGGCACCAGCGCCTCACCGGTCGTGATCGTCTCCATGACGGCGGCCGGATCCGCCTCGGGGAGGCGCTCGCACACCCACTCCCGGGCCACATCGACCTTCGCCCGTCCCACGTCACAACGCCGGTAGAGGTACTGGCGGTTCAGGTTCTCCAGCGCGACCCGGTCGCCGTCCACCAGCGTCAGCCCGCCCACACCCGCCCCCGCGAGCTCGGCCAGCACCGCGCCGCCGATGCCGCCGACCCCCAGCACCGTCACGTGCGCCGTGCGCAGCCGCTCCTGCGCCGCGCCGGCGTCCAGACCCAGGGCCGCGAAGTACTCGACCTGGTTCCTCCAGGCGGACGCGTCCCACGAACGGTCGAACGGAGCGACGACGAGGCGCAGCCGCAGCAGCGCACGCACGACGGCGTCCACCCCGCCTCCGCTCGGCGCCGGGAGGCCGGCCGGCTCGCCGGAGACCGCATCGAGCCATGCGAACACCGCTTCGGGGCAGCGCCGGACCAGCAGCACCTCGTCGGAGAAGACGCGCAGCTCGTCGCCGTCGCGGGACCAGGTCGCCGCGGGCGAGAGGACGTAGCGGTCGATTCCGTCAGCCATCCCCGGCCTTCCTTCGTCCCTCGTGTCGGCATCTCATGCGCAACCGGCGCTCCAGCCGAACCGGGGGAAGCGCACGGCGCCCATCGGCGGCCAGGGCAGCCCGGCCAGCTCCCCGCGCTGCAGCCAGTGCCCCCGCAGACGCACGAGCGGTACGACCGGACACCGCTCGCGGACCGCCCGGCGCAGCTCGCCGTACGCCGCACGGTCGTCCGGGACCTCGGACAGCCGGCCCAGCAGCGGCGCGAGGACGGGGTCACGGCGCGCCGGGTCGAGCAGGTCCAGAGCGCAGACCGGATCCTCGAACAGCGGGCCCCGCAACGCGAGGAGCAGGTCGCAGGAGTCCGCCGAGCCCGAGACGAAGTCGGCGGGTGCCGGCTCGACCTCGACCCCGAGGTTCTCGGCCAGCTGCGCCGCGACCTCTTCGGCCACGACCCGGTTGGGGTAGTAGTCCCAGTACCCCAGGCGCAGCCGTTCCCCGGAGCCGACGGTGCTGGGCGGCGCCTCGACGTGCTGGTCGGGCGCCGCCGCCTCCACACCGTTCCAGCACCGCGCGACGAGCCGGTCGTAGCGGATCGCGCCGAGGAGCCGGCGGCGGAACCCCGCGTCGCCCACCGCCGACGGACTGCCGGGGTTGATCTCCAGGCGCATCTCGATCGCGGTCGGCGCCGTG
The DNA here is from genome assembly GCF_040684675.1 of Streptomyces sp. NPDC089915. Taxonomy (NCBI): domain Bacteria; kingdom Bacillati; phylum Actinomycetota; class Actinomycetes; order Kitasatosporales; family Streptomycetaceae; genus Streptomyces; species Streptomyces sp. NPDC089915. The sequence goes on from NZ_JBFBGN010000017.1 coordinate 63,691, forward strand.
TGGAAGACCCGGCTGTCCGCGAACTCCGGGACGCGGTCGAGCGGAAACGCCGTCGCGCACGTCACGTCCACCTCGCCCCGCCGGAACCTCGCCGGGGCGCCGTGCGGATCGCGGCGCACGAGCACCCGCACGGGCGGCGTTCCGGCCCGGACGGGTTCGAGCCGGTACTCGTCATCGGCGGTGCGCACGGCACGCTCGTAGGCGCCCGAGGACAGCTCCCCGCAGGCGGAGACGGGAGCGAGATCGACGCTCCGGAGCAGGCTCGGAAGGTGCGGCGCCCGGCGGCGGAGCTCGATGACGAGCGCGTCCTCCGCCGTGCGGACCGCGCGGACGTCGAGGAGGAACCGCTGGAGCGACGGGACCGTGAGCGCGGTCCGGATCGCCCGGGCGTGATCGCGCGCACGCACCGGGCTCCCGTCGGAGAAGGACGCGCCCCGCCGGACGCGGTAGTGCTGGCTCAGCCCGTCGTCCGCGACCCCGACGAGATCGAGCCGGCTGCGCTGGCTCGCCGCGGCGAACCAGCGGCTCAGGTAGTCGCCTCCCGTGGGGCCGTGCCACCGGATCGGGTCGTCGTCCACCTCGACGACGACGGGACGGGCCGGGCTCACGTGGCCAGGAGGGGGCTGCCGGCCATCGGGGCCGTCCGTCCGGGGGAGTCCGGGGCGTCCGGCGAGGCGTCGATCCGGGCACACGACCGTGCCACCGCCGTCGCGGCCTCGCGCGGCCGCCCGGGGGCGAACCGTGCGAGCAGGGCCTCGCGTTCCTCCCGGCCGCGCGGCATGAGCACCTTGAACACCTCGGCCTGGGCCGGCGTCAGGCGGAGCGTGGACACCTCCGCCTCACTCGCCCGGTAGACGACCACGACGGTCGGACGGTCCAGCTCCGGCCTCCAGGCGAGGTCGCGCGGGTCGGAGATCATCGCGACGACGTCGACGTCGAGGTCCGCGATCAGGAAGTGCGGCTTGTCCCCCACGGTGGCGGGCCGCCGGTAGACGTTGACGAGCTCCTCCTCGACCTCGTCCCCCCGGAACTCCGCCAGCATCGAGTCGTAGGTGAACAGCGCCCCGGCGGCCCGCGCGTGCACGCCCTCCACGCGCGCCAGGATCGCGGCGAGCGCCTCCTCGACGGGCACGCCCGCCCGTTCGAGCAGGGCGTCGACGCACTCCACGTACGTGAGCCCCGCACCCTGCTTGAGGAATCGCAGCAGGTGGTAATAGCGGCGCGTGAAGTACCGCGAGAGGCGCAGCACGCCCTGGTAGTACCCGTACTCCCGGTTTCCGCTGCGGATGAAGCTGAATCCGGTGAAGACCGCCGCCTCGTCCCTGATGAGCGCGCGGACATCCGTCGGGAGGAAGGTACCCATCACGTCGAGCCCGCCGTCGAGCGGTTCGAGTTCGGACCGGTACTCATCGGTGATCTCGGCACCGGGAAGCGGCTGGAGCACGCTGAGGTCACTGTTGACGGCGCCGTAGGCGATCGCGTCGAAGACGACCTCGAGGGATTTCTCAAGGTCCTCGGCGGTCTCGTCCGGATAGCCCACGATCGTGTTCGTCTCGAACTGGATTCCGACTTCCTGGGCGGACTGGAAGAATTCGTAGGTCCGCTTCGTGGAGGGCATCTTCAGCATGTTCTTGAGGATCTTCTCCGACCCCGCGTCCGTGCCGCAGAAGATGTTGAAGCATCCCGCCTCGGCCATGCGCCGCAGCAGCGACGGGTTCACGTTGTCCGGCCGGACCGCGCAGCCCCATTCGAACATGTCGTTGTGCTCGGCGAAATAGGAAACGAACTCGTCCAGGTACGTGCGCTTGTTGGCGAAGTTGTCGTGCAGGAAGTTGAACTGGGTCACCCCGTGCGTACGGTGCAGGAAACGGAGCTCGTCGAGGATGACCGAGGGGTCCTTGATCCGGAAGTCGCGGTCCCAGAACGTCGACGTCATGCAGAACTTGCACGAATACGTACACCCGGAGCCGATGTGCACGTCGAAGATGTGCGGGGTCGACAGCCGGATGTAGTCGCCCATCGGAACGGCCTCATACGCCGGCATCGGCACGAGGTTGAGGTTCGTGGTCGGCTGGGGCCCGCTGGAGACGGACCGGCCGTTCTCGCACGACCAGAAGCCGCGCACCCCGGCGGGATCGGCCCCGTCGGCGATGGCGTCGGCGAGAGCGGTGATCGCGAGCTCTCCCTCCCCGCGGCACACGAAGTCCACGCAGTCGGCGAAGCGCGGGAGGGCGTCGGGGAAGACCCCGAAGGTCCCGGGTCCGCCGAGGACCACCGTGACGTCGGGCCGGAGCAGCTTGACCCGGCGCCCGATGAGAAGGCATGCGGGGAGGGTGTCCGCGAGACAGGTGAGGCCGAGGACATCGGGATCGGCGGCGAGCAGCCGGGCGCAGGTCCGCTCCAGCCAGTCGGCGTCACCGGGTGTGAAGGCCCCGATCCGGTGCTCGTACTCCAGGTCGACGACGACGGTGGGATGGCCGTGCGCCCGCAGGGGCGAGGCGATGCAGAGCAGTCCGAGGGGGACGAAGAACGGCGAATTGACGTCGGCGTTGATCAAAGGCCGTCCGAGCGTCACACGGGCGTGCCGCGTGGACGAGCGAACGGGCACCTGGCCCTCCCCGGCAAACGAGAGGGCCAGTCGCTTGGGAGTCGGCATCAGATGCGATCAGCAGCGCCGCGCAACGATGGCACCCAGAGTGGCCGATGACAGGGTGATCAGCTCGACGTCATCGGCGAGGTCGAGACCCTCCTCGTCGGAGAAGAGCACCATGTCCGGCTCCGACTCGTCCGTCACGGTCATCGCACGTTCCCGCACTTCCTGTGCCATCGTCATCCCCTTACTTCGCCTTGACTTGCACCAACGCACTCATCTCATAGAGCCTTCGGCGACTCGTCAATAGGGCGTGGGAATGGGGAAGTCTCCTGAGGCCCGTGATGACGGGAGTTCTTGTCACCTGGCCTTTCACGACCCCTTGTAAGGCTTGATCGGGCCCGGATAGGCTGCTGCCGTCCGGTACTCGATTCAATGAACCCGGCGTGCCTTCCGTCGGTGAACTCCGGGACGGAGCTCGAATGGTGACGTCTTCACAGGCCGGCGTTCCTGATCCGGAATCCGCGGCGGTCCCCTTCTTTCCGATTCCGCGGGCGTCCGGCTGTCCGCTCGATCCGGCGCCCGAGCTCGCCGCGCTGCAGGAACGGGCGCCGCTGGTCCGGGTCCGGCTCTGGGACGGCAGCACCCCCTGGCTGGTGACGAGGCACGCGGAGCAGTGCGCCCTGCTGTCGGACCGCCGGGTCAGTGCGGACTGGACGCAGCCGGGCTACCCGTTCGACAGCCCGTTCCTGCGGGACCACCACGAAGAGGCCCGGTTCCTGACCGCCATGGAAGGCCCCGAGCACCTCCGGCTGCGCCGGATGATCGCCCGGCCCTTCACCCCGCGCAGGGTCGGGCAACTGCGGCCCGCGATCCGCCAGGTCGTCGACGACCACATCGACGCCCTGCTGGCCGGCCCGAAGCCGGCGGACTTCGTGTCGCAGTTCGCCCTGCCGATCCCGTGCATCGTCATCTGCCACGTGCTCGGCGTCCCGTACGAGGACCACGACTTCTTCCAGCACGCCATCAGGACGCTGACCGCCAGGGACGTCCCGGACGAGGTCGCGGGCAAGGCCGAGGGCGAGCTGTACCGCTACCTGGCCCGGCTGATCGGCCGCAAGCTCCGCGACCCCGGGGACGACCTGCTGTCCCAGCTGGCCGCCGAACGGCTGGCCACCCGGCAGCTGAACCGGCACGAGCTGGTGATGCTGGTGCTGTTCCTGCTGGTCTCGGGGCACGAGACCACGGCCAGCATGATCGCGCTCGGCACGCTGGCCCTGCTGCTCCACCCCGACCAGATCGACGTGCTGAAGGAAGCCGACGACCGCGGGGCCGAGGCCGCCGTCGACGAGCTGCTGCGCTACCTGACCACCGTCCAGCCCGGCCGGCGCCGCGTGGCCGTGGAGGACGTCGAGATCGCCGGGCAGGTGGTCCGCGCCGGCGAGGGCCTGATCCTCCCGGAGGAGATCGGCAACCGCGACGAGCGCGTGTTCCCCGCCGCCGCAGCGCTGGACCTGCGCCGCGACGCCGGCGAGCACCTCGCCTTCGGGTTCGGCGTGCACAAGTGCACGGGCCAGCCGCTGGCCCGCCTGGAGCTCCAGGTCGTGTTCGCCGCCCTGTTCCGGCGGATTCCGACACTGGCCCTGGCCGTCGGCGTCGGCGACCTCCCGTTCATGGACGACGGGCTCGGGTACGGCCTCAGGGAAATGCCCGTGAGCTGGTAGGTGGACGAGGTTGAGCCGGTGACAGGAGGCGGAGTGGAACTGCTGCAGATCGGGCGCGCCCGGACGGCGCCGGAGCCCCGTCCGCCCGTGGTGGAGGAGGGCGTGCTCGCGGTCACGCTGGTCTGCATGCCCTGGGCGTTGATCGACATGCCGTCCCTGGCCGTCAGCACGATCGCCCCGCTCTTCGCGGAGCGCGCCGAAGTCGGGCGGCTGGACGCCCTGTACGCCAACATCCGGTGGCTCGACCACCTCACCCACCGGGTCGGCCTCGCCCGGGACCACTACGAGCTGGTCGTCGACGCCGAGGTCCTCGGAGTCGGGGAATGGATCTTCTCCAGCTGTTTCCGCCCCGATGCGGATCCCCGCGAGACGAGCTTCTTCGCCTTGCTGCGCGGGCTCGAACAGGCCGAGGCCTACTGCGAGATGTTCCGCGCCGCCCCCGGATTCGTCGACGAGCTGGGCGAGGAGATCGTCGAGTCCCGTACCGACGTGCTCGGCCTGACGACGACCTTCGACCAGAACATCGCCTCCTTCGCCCTCGCGCGGCGGGTGAAGGAGCTGTCCCCGCACACCGTCACGGTCCTCGGCGGGGCGAACTGCGACGGCGTCCAGGGCACGGCGATCCACCGGGCCCGCACCGAGATCGACTACGTCGTGCGGGGCGAGGCGGAGCACTCGATCGCACCGCTCGTCGCGCACATCGCGGCCCGCCGCGGCGGCCGGACCGATCCGGGGGACGAGGCGGCACGCGCGGTTCCGGGACTCTGCTGGCGGTCCGGTCCGGACGGCGCCTCGGTCAGCAACCCCCTGGGGACCAGGCCCGTCCTCATGGACGCCGTCCCGGAGCCCGTCTACGACCACTACTTCCGCGAACTGAGGGGATCCGGCCTCACCGAACTCGTCGACGTCAAGCTCCCGCTCGAAGCCAGCAGGGGATGCTGGTGGGGGGCCAAGCACCACTGCACGTTCTGCGGCCTGAACGGATCGGCCATGGCCCACCGCGCCAAGCCGACGCAGCGGGTCCAGGCCGAGGCCTCCCGGGCCGTCCGCCGGCACCACGTCCTCGACCTGGTGTTCACGGACAACATCCTCGGCCCCGAGCACGTCCGCCGGCTCACCACCGACATGGCGCTCCCGGCCGACTGGGACGTCAGGCTGTTCGCCGAGGTGAAGTCCAACCTCGGCTTCCACCACCTGGAGGCACTCGCCCGGGCCGGCTTCACACAACTCCAGCCGGGTGTCGAGAGCCTGTCCACACCCGTCCTGCGCCTCATGCGCAAGGGGGTCACCGGATGGCAGAACGTGCGGTTCCTGCGGGACTGCGCCACCTGCAGGATCTACCCCTCGTGGAACGTCCTCGTCGGCTTCCCGGGAGAGGAGGAACGCGCGTACGCGGCGCTGGCCGGGTCGATGCCGGCCCTCCACCACCTCACCGCACCCGACGGCGTCCACCGCATCCAGCTGACGCGTTTCAGCCCCTATTTCGACGACCCCGGGCTCGGGCTGCGGAACCTGGGGCCGTCGGGCGAGCTCATCCGCGCCTACGAAGGGGTGGCCGACGCCCTCGACGACCTGGTCTACGTTTTCGACTCCGAGCCCGCCGGCATCTCGGCGGGCATGTACGAGCACGTGTGCGAGGCGGTCGGCGTCTGGATGGCGAACTCGTCGACCTCGCGGCTGGTCGCCCTGCCGGCGTCGCAGGACTCCCTCGTCGTCGTCGACGACCGGTACGGCTGGCCCTCGCGCGAACTGGTGCTCCCGCCCGGTCTGGAGACCGAGGCCTACCGTGCGCTCGCCAAAGGACGGACCCTCCCCGCACTCGGCCGCCTGCTCGACGACCTCGGGATTGCGGTGGCCGGCGGCCGGCTCGAAGCGCTCGTCGAGGAGTGGACCGCGCTCGGGCTCACCTTCCACGAGGATCAGACGTACGTGGCCCTCGCGACGGGACTGCGCTGGTGACCGCGCCGGCCCCGCGCCCGCGGACCGGCCGCCGGCACCTGTTCGCGACGATGGGGTTCCGTTCCGTCGAGGACCGGGCGGGCCTCGTGTCCCTGGTGCGGGCGGGGTACGCCGGAGTGCGGCTGACCGGACACCACGTCCTGCCGGCCATGCCCGACCGCGACCTCGTCGCCCTGATCGCGCTGCTGCGCGACGCGCGCGGCGTCGGCCTGCGGGTCTCGTGGAGCGGCGCATGCGCCGGGCTCGACGTCGGCCGCCTCCGGCACCTCGACCCGCCGCGCGGGCCGGACGGTGCCTTCGCCTGGTCGCCGCGGGCGGACGCGCAGCTCCTCGTACGGCGCGGCCCGACGTTCCTCTCCGTCGACGACACGCGCCTCGGCCCGCGCCGGCGCGTCGTCATCGACCGCTCCACCCCGGCGGCGAGCCTCCTCGAAGCCGTCGACTGGGGGCGCGAGATCACGGCCGCCGAGCGGGCCGGTGCCGACGGCCTCACCCGGGACGGCCTGGTCTTCTCCTCCGGCGGCCACTGTGTGGGCCTGCCCGTGCGCCAGGGGATCTGGTGTGTCTGACCACGTGACGAGATCCGCGATTCGGCTGACTTCACGCCCGTCCCGGCGCCAAGATGTTGGTCGGCGGCAGAGGCGGCGGAGGCGGCACAGGCCCGACAGCAACGACCACCGGAGTCAGCAGGGGGAGCCCGCGGTATGACCGGCACCACGGAGGCCCTCGGCGGGCCGCCCGCAGTCGACGACGCGGTACGCGGCGTCACGCGCCCGTTCTACGTCTACGCCGTGCTCGCCAACACGCTCTTCCAGCGCGGCGTGTTCGTCCTCTTCCTCCAGCAGCGGGGCTTCTCCGCCGGGCAGGTGGCCCTGCTCCAGACCCTGCTCTACCTGGTCAGCGGGCTGGCGGAGTTCCCGACGGGAGTCATCGCCGACCGGATCGGCAGGCGCGCCAGCATCGTGATCGGCCAGGTGCTGATCGCCGGCTGTCTGCTCGGCCAGGCGGGGTTCTCCGACTACTGGGTGTTCCTGGCGCTGTTCATCGGTCAGGGCGTGGGCATGGCCTGCGTGTCCGGCTCGGACACCGCCCTGCTGTACGACCTGCTGGTGCGCCGCGGTGCGACGGCGAGCTACGTCAGGATCAACTCCCGGTTCACCATGCTCGGGACGGTCACCTCGGGCGTCGCCATCGTCCTCGGCGGCCAACTGCAGCGGATCTCCTGGGGGATCGTCTACGCCGGCTCGGCGGCCTGCCTCGTCCTGGCCGTGGTGGTGCTGATGTCGCGGGTGCCCGAGATCCGCGGCGCGGACGCGGTGGACGAGCAGGACGGAGCCGGGGAGAAGCACGCCGACACCACGGCATGGCGGGCGATGCTCCGGGTCGCGACGCCGGCGCTGGTGACGCTCGTCGTGGTGTCCGGACTGATGCACGCGACGTTGACGCCGTACATCATCTTCACCCAGAAGACCCTCTCGGACCAGGGTGCGGGCACGGCCCTGGTCAGCGTGGTCATCTCGGCGGGATTCTTCGCCGGCGGGCTCACCCCGCTGCTGTCCGACCGTGCGAACCGGCGCATCGGCTACCGGATCATCGTCCCGGTGTCCCTCCTGACGCTGGCCGCGGCGCTCGGCCTCAGCGGCCTCGGGCTCGTCTGGGTCACCATCGCCGCGTTCCTGGTCCTGGTCGGAGTTCCCGAGATCACCGCCGTGCTCGTGGACAACGTGTTCAACGAGGCGGTGCCGTCGCGGCACCGGGCGAGCCTGCTGTCGATGATCGCGTTCGTGGAGTCGGCCCTCATCGGCATCGGCTACCTCGTCCTCGGCGGGCTCATGGACGGACTGGGCTCCAGCGTGGGCATGGCCGCCTACGCCGCGGTGCCGCTGCTGGCCTGTCTGCTGTGGCTCCCGGTGCTCTTCCGCAAGGCGCGGGTGACGGCCGAGGCCGAGGAGCCGGCCGGCCAGGAGACACCCTGAGGCATGCGCGGAGGCCTTGAAGGGCATCGGCCTCCGCGGTCGAATGCCGCCGCCGGCCGTCAGGGGGCGTCGACGAGGAGGCGGCCGTCGGTCGGTGCGGGCGGCGTGAGGCCGTTCGCGTAGGCGCTCTGGACGCGGGAGCGCTCCGCGGCGTCCGGTACGGCGTTGGTGCAGGCCGTACCGGCGCTGGAGCCGGACATCAGCTGCGTGCACGGCCCCGGCTTGGTGTCCGGGAGGCCCAGGCTGTGGCCCAGCTCGTGCGCCGCGATGCGGGTCTTGTCGTACCCGTCGCTGACGGCCTGCGCGCCGAGTTCGACCCGTACCTGCCGTCCCGGACGGACCGGGCCCAGGGTGGCCTGCGGCCAGCCGGTGGTGGCCACGATGACGATCTCGGCCCGGACGCCCGGTGCGGCCTTGACCAGCCGCACGTTGCCGACGTTCGCGTTCCAGGAGGCGACCCCGGCCGCGATGGCGGCCTCCCAGCCGCCGGCCCGGCTGTCGTCGTAGCGGAGCGTCACCGCTGCCGCGGTGGGTCCGGGTATCGCCGCGGGTGCGGTTGCGGGTGCCGCGGTCGCGGCGGTCGCCGCGGCCAGGACGAGTGCGGCGGCGGAGGTGCCGGCCTTCAGCCAGGTGCCCAGGGACATGATGGTGCTCCTTCACGGGTGGGGGCCCGGCCCCTGGGGCGGAGCCGGGGCGTCGGAGGCGCCGCCATCGCCCTTCGGTGGCCCGGGCGTTCGGACGGCCGCCCCTCCGGAGCTCTAAGAAGGTAGTCCCGCACCGCACCCGTTCGTCATGCACCTGCCAGCCATTTCCGGGAGCCGCTCCAGCCGACGCCCGGTCAGCGGGCACCACCGCTCCGGGCGGCCGGTCCGCCGGCCGGCGCCTCGCCCTTCAGCCCGCGCGGAGTCTCGACGCGTGGCCGAAGCCCAGTGCCGCCGTGAACGGGTGGATCAGGCCGGCGTCGGCGGTTTCCAGGGGGAAGAGGGGCAGGACGCCGTCGGGACGGGTCTTGGCGCGCAGGAGCTTCGTCCGGTAGAACGCGGCCGTCCAGCGGCCGTCCTCCGCGTGCCACTCGTCGGCGAGCCCGGGCAGCGCGACGGCCTTGTGGGGGAGCCGGGAGAGGGCGGCGAACAGCCGGGCCGGCGGGGTGGTCCCCATCGTGTGGTCGCAGTGGTACAGGCGCATGCGGCGGTCGTTCCCGCCGGCGAACCACCGCAGGAGCCGCTGCTCGTAGTCGGCGGTCTTGATGCCGGTGGCCTCGGTCTTCAGCTCCAGGTCGAGGTCCCACCACTCCCGCCACACCGCGTCGAACGCCGCCGCGTCGCCGCCGAAGAGGTGGCGTGGGAAGTGGTCGGGGAGGGAGATCTCCTTCCGCGTCAGGAGCGGGAAGACGCCCATGATCGCGCTGCTGAACCCGGACACGGTGACGTTGCCCAGGGCCGGCGGGGGCGTGGGGACCGAGCTGCTGCGGCGCGCGGAGGGCAGCGCGGGCAGCGGGCCGACCGGCGCGGTGCCGCCCTGCCAGCGGCTGAAATCGGTGCCGGAACCGGAACCGCCGTACCCGAAGCGGTGCAGGAAGCGCACGACCTCCAGCAGCAGCCGGTGCGTCCCCTCCTGGGAGTTGAACGGCTGCCAGGCGAACCTCTCGTTCTCCTTGCCCGGCGGCAGCGCGGGCAGGATCGGGACGACGACCACCGCCGGACGGCCCGACACGTGCTGGGCCTGGACCAGATTGAGGTCCCGCAGCAGGTGCCGGTAGCCCACGACCACGTACGGCTGGTCGGCCGCGGTGTCCCGTTTGACGCTGTACGGGTAGCCGGTGCGGAACGGGTAGGCGGAGACCGGATAGCCGCGCGTCGCGGTGGAGGGCGTGAAGTAGCAGACGACGTCCGTGCCGCCCGCCGCGACCGGGGACGGGGGCGCCTTCGGAGCCCAGACCGCGACCAGGAAGCGCGGCTGCGGCGGGTGCGCGTCCGCGTCGCCGCCGTACTCAAGCCAGAGGAAGCCCCCGGTGTCCGCCAGCGCCACCACCTGGTCCGTGGTGCGCAGCCGGTCCCAGCCCTCCTGCCCGGCCCGGTCCGGCGCCGCGTCCGTCAGCGTGCGGACGTTCACCTTCTCCAGCCACAGGGGAGTGGCGGGCGGGGCCGGCGTGTTCAGCACCGCGTACCTCCTCGGCTGCCCCGCCCCCTCACGGAAGAAGACCCCCGGCTGGTCGCCGCGCGCCTTGGTGCCGGTGAACGGCGGAGGCGTCACCGGCGACTGGCGCACGCGGCCCAGCTCCATCGTGAGGCGCAGGTCGTCCCCGTCACCCGTCACCACCACCCCCCGGTTGTCCCAGTACACGGGGGCGCCGGGGTTGCGGGTGAGGGTGACCGACTCCGGCGCGTAGTCGGGGTGGGCGACGTCGAGGTCGATGCGGCTCCACTCCTGCGCCGGGACCGCCCGGGTGACCGGGAGGTCCAGCGGGACGGTGAGGTGCTGGATCACGGGTCCCCGGGGATCCGTCCACGTCAGCTTCACCTCGGCGACGGTCCCGGCCAGCGGCGGGCGGCCGAGGACGTCGGCCGCGGAGAAGGTGAGGCGGGTCGTCGCCATCTCAGAGCTGCATCCCGGTCTTCGGGTCGTAGCGGACCTCGGTGGCGACGATCTGGTCCGTCGGCATGACCTCGATCCACTGGTCGAAGACCTCGAAGGGCTCGGCGCCCTCCGCCTCGAACCCGTCGCCGAGCGGATCGAAGCCGCGCTCGTAGACCTTGTCGGTGGGCAGATAGTTCACGGGCGTGCCGTCCGGAAGCCGGTCGCTGACCTTCACCCGGGACTTCTGCCAGTCGCCGCTCACCACGACGGCCAGGTAGCGGATGGCGTCGTGCACCGTCAGCGCGTCGGCCGGCAGGTCGCGGTATCGGGCGGTCAGCGCCGGGTCCTTCCAGGCGTACCGCTTGAGCACCAGCAGCATGCGGCCGCGCTCGCCCGGCACCGACTCGGCGTACAGCGAGTCGAGCCCGTCGGTGCCCTCGACGCCCGCGTTCGTCAGCCAGTCCAGCGCCTCGAACTCGTGCCCCTGGCGGATCGGGACGACGGCCTTGACCCAGGGGGCGTTGAGGAAGGCGTTGCGCAGGTCGTCCCCGTCGAGCTGGAGCAGCCAGCCCAGCGAACTCCCCAGCCTCGCGGGCCGCGAGTCGGCGGTGATGTAGTAGTCCTCGCCGGTGTCGCTCGTGCCGCCCCACCCGACGACGGTGCTCTTCTCGAACTCCTTCTCCGTCGTCCCCGAGCCGTCGAAGCCGAGGTTCTCCTTCACGGCCAGCTTGTTGGGCACCCACCACTCGGGGGCCACGAAGTACAGCATGCGGTCGACGTCGAAGAACGTCTGGACCAGCTCGGCCATGATGTGCTGGGTCCGGCTGCTGATGCTCGACAGGCCCTTCCCCTTGAAGAGCTGGCGGATCAGACTGCGGTACACGACGATCTGCTCCTCCTCCCGCAGGTCCTCGAAGCGGCGGGGGCTGATGCCCGCGGCGAGCTTCACCCGTTCCTGGGCCGCCTTGAAGAACGCCTCCTTCGCCAGCCGCTCCTTCTCCTGGTCCACCTCCTTCAGGCGCTCGGCGTTCACCTTGTTCACCTGTTCCACGTAGGCCGCGGTGGGGCCGTAGTCGACGGTGAAGCGGTAGGGGAACATCTCGCCGTCGTCACCGCTGTGCCCGGCGATCCGCAGCCTCAGCCGGTTGCTGCCCTCCGCGAACCGGCTGATCCGCAGGTCGGCGACGTTGCTGCTCAGCCACTGCACGTTGGTGTGGCTCCGGTACTCGTACCCGTACTTCGGATAGAGCAGCAGGTCCGCCAGCGCGTCGTCGAAGTAGTCGTCGTCCGGCCCCTTGTAGGTGCCCTCGACGGTCTCCTGGTACTGCTCGGGCATCGGCACGAGCTGGGCGGGCTGCACCTGGCCCTGCGGGGGCTGCGCGACGTGGACCAGCTCGGCCACCCCGAGCTCGTCGCCCGGCCGGTCGATGTAGGTCTGCCAGCACAGCTGGGTGCCGATCTCCTGGACCTGGACCCCCACCTGGCGCATCTTGCGCCGCAGTTCGTAGTTGACGAGCTTGTCGGTGGTGTTCTGCAGCAGGTACCGCTTGCTGGAGGTGTCGGTGGTCTCCACGACCGTCTTGAACGTCGACTTGAAGCTGCGCTTGATCTCCGTGGACAGCTTGATCGTCTGCTGGCGCAGCTGCTTGTGGGTCTGTTCCTTCGCGGTCTTGCGCGCGTCCGCCGAGTCGTAGCTCGTCCGCGCGGTGGCCTGGGTGTTGAAGACCCCCAGCTTGCCGCTGGTCCGCGCCTCCAGGCTCACCCCGAACTTGCTGCTGCTCTGGTTCTCCTCGCTGACCGAGGCCGACAGCTCGTCCTCGGACCGGCTCTCCTGCTCGCTGCGCTGGGTGACCTCCTCGGAGGCCTCGGTGGTCCGCTCGGTGAGGGTGCGGCGGGTGGAGACCTCGATCAGCTCGACCGAGCTGCCGGGGCTGAGCCAGATGTGCTGGACCGGGGGCCCGAGGAACGAGTCGAACTCGAAGAAGTACTGGCGGAACAGGTGCACGACGCCGAGCGGGGACAGCGAGGCCTCGGGCAGAGCGGCGGCGGCCGCGCCCCGTGCTCCCGGTGACACGGGCGGCCCGCCCCCCAGCAGTCCGGACAGGGCGTCGACCTCCGACACGTCCACCCGGTGGCCGCCCGCCGCGAACATCGCGTGCAGGACGTCGTACCGGCCGGCGGCCTGGAGGTTCTTCAGCGCTCCCGCGACGCGGGACTCCTGGGCGGCGGCCAGCGCCGCGGAGTCGGCGGCGCCGGCCGCCCGTGGTCCGTCGGACGAGGCGTGGACGATGACACCGCCCTGGGCGATCCGCTCCTCCGCGATCCGCAGCAGGGCGGCGAGCCCGTCGGGCCCCGGCCCCACCAGGCGGTCCCAGACGGCCGGATCGGCGAGGTCCGCCTTCTTGATCCGGGCCAGCAGCTCCCGGGTGACCACCGAGTCGAGGGTTCCGGGCAGGGAGGAGGCGACCGAGGGCACCGGGGCGCCCGGCTCGATCGTCAGGGCGGGCGCGGTGGCCGAGGCGGAGGAGGGGGCCACCGTGTAGGAGGGCCGCATGTTCTCGGTGAGTGCCGCCGCGAGCGACCGGCGCATGGCGGGGCCCGTGGTGCCGAACCGCTCGGCGAGCCGGGCCGAACGCCATCCGAGCAGCGGCTGGTAGACCCCGTAGAGCTCGGAGGCGTACGGCAGGGACCCCTGGAACTTCGCGAAGTTGACCTTCATCTGCTGACTCCCGCCTCCCCGACGCGACCACCACGTCCGACCCGGCCCCCAGCGTCCCGGCCCGGGGCGGTGCCCGCCCAGATCGGGCATGCGGATCCACGGCCCAAACCACCTGGCCGGGTGAAGGGGCGGCACGCAGAAACGATCGGCCCTCCGCGCGGGCGCCCCCCGCCGCCGCTCCGCCGCCGTGCGGCCCCGCGCATGTCCTCCCCGTCGCGGCGGCGCCCACGGCGTACGGTGACCCCGTGCACAACGTCCCGGCCCAGGTCCAGGCCGTCCTGGAGGCCTTGCCGCGCGCCGCCATCGTGCAGGGCGGGGACGAACGGGTGATCGCGGTCAACCGCCGGTTCACCGAGATGTTCGCCCTCGACGCCGCCGGCGTCGCCCTCGACCCGGGGGCCCCGCTCGGCCCCGTCGTGGACGCGGTCCGCGCCACCTTCGCCGAGGGCCCCGCATGGACCGTCGACACGGCGCACGCCATCGCCGCCCGCCGCGTCCACCGGGCCGCCGAGATCCGCCTCGCCGACGGCCGGACCATCCGCCGCGACGTGGAACCCCTCTACGACGACGCCCGCAACCTGCTCGGCTCCCTGTGGACCGCCGAGGACGTCACCGAGGAGAAGCGGCGCGAACACGCCCTCGAACGCGACAACCGGACCCTCGCCGAACTGGCCCGCCAGCGCAACGAGTTCCTCGCCCACGCCTCCCACAGCCTGCGCACCCCGCTCGCCTCCGTCATCAGCTTCTGCGAACTGCTCGCCGACCCGGTCTCCGGTCCCCTCGGACCGGAACAGCGCGGGTTCCTCGACGCCGTCCACCGCAACGCCCGCCGCATGGAACGCGTGATCGCCACCCTGATGGAGACCGCCGTCGTGCGCGCCCCGGAGCTGAGCCTGGAGTTCGGCCCGGTCGACGTACCGCGCATGCTCACCCACGCGGTCCTGGACCGGATCGCGGACACCGCGGCCGCCGGGGTGTTCGTCGTGCTCGCCCCGGTCCCCGGCCCGCCGCTGCACGGCGACGAGCTGCGGCTCGCCAACGTCCTCGCCAACCTGCTGGAGAACGCCGCCAAGTTCACCCCGCCCGGCGGCACGGTCACCGTGACCTCGGCCGTCGACGGCGGGCACTGGACCGTGGACGTGGCCGACACCGGCATCGGTGTGCCCGAGGAGTACCGCGAGGAGATCTTCTCCGGGTTCTTCCGGGCCCCCAACGCGGAGAACGGCGGATTCGCCGGCACCGGCCTCGGCCTGGCGCTGAGCCGCGACATCGTACGCCGCCACGGCGGCGACCTGACCGTCGCCGACGCCCCGGGCCGTGAGGGCGGCGCGGTGTTCACCGTCCGGCTGCCGGTCGCCGGCCCGGCCCCCGGCGCGTCCGTGCCAGGCGCGTCCGTGCCCGACGCCGGCCCGCGGGCCGCCGCCCCGTGACCCGCATCCTCCTCGTCGAGGACGACGCCGACCTCGCCACCGCCCTGCGCGCCCTCCTCGGCCGGGCCGGCCACGAGGTCCTGCACGCCCCCGACGGCCGGGAGGCCCTGCGCCGGCTGTTCGCCGACCGGCCCGACCTGATGGTCCTCGACATCGGCCTGCCCGAACTCGACGGCTGGCAGGTCCTGGAACGCACCCGGGACCTCACCGACCTCCCCGTACTCCTGCTCACCGCCCGTGGCGCGGAGGCGGACCGGGTCCGGGGGCTGCGCGCCGGCGCCGACGACTACCTCCCCAAGCCCTTCGGGCAGGAGGAACTCCTCGCCCGCATCGAGGCGCTCCTGCGCCGCGCCCGGCCCGCGGGCTGGGCGGGGGACCGCCAGGACGCCGCGCTCCACCTGGTGCCCGAACGCCGCGCCGCGCTCTGGCACGGCGTCGAGGTCCGCCTCAGCGACATCGAGTACCGGCTCATCCAGACCCTCGTGCGCAACCGGGGCCGGGTCGTCACCACGGACCAGCTGCTCGTCCAGGTCTGGGACGACCCGGCGGGCGTGGGCCGGGACCGGGTCAAATTCGCCGTCCTGCGGGTACGGCGCAAACTCCAGCAGGTCGGCGGCCGGAACGCCGAGGACCCCATCGAGGCGGTACGCGGCCTCGGCTACCGCTACCAGGGCGACGAACGCGGCCGCACCCCCTGACCCCCACCCCCGGGACGTCCCGCGCCACCCCGCGTTGCCGCGCCCCCGGCCGTCCCGCCGGGACCTACGGCCCGGTCCCGCGGGGGACCACCGGCCCCGCGGCGGGCGGGCCGAAAGTCCCGACCTGCCGCCGCCGTCGTGATCGCAACCGTCCGGCAACCGGCGACCCGGGCGTCCCGCAACCGTCGCCCCGGACGCTCCCCGGATGCCCTCCGTACGCATCCGGCCGCAAGGAACCCCCGCATGACCGCCCTGCCCCCGCGCAGCATCGCCCTCGTCCTCGGGACCCGTCCCGAACTGGTGAAGCTGACCGAGCTGAGCCGCCTGCTCGGCCCCGCCGCGCGGCTCGTGCACACCGGACAGCACTTCGACGAGGACATGTCCGGCCGCTTCCTGACCGAGCTCGGCCTGCCCGAGCCCACGTACCTCACCGGCATCGGCGGGCGGCCGCGCGCCGTGCAGATCTCGGCGGCCCTCGCCCAGCTCGACGACCTGTTCACCCGCGACCGGCCCCGCGCCGTCGTGGTGCAGGGCGACACCAACGCCGCCCTGGCCGGCGCCCTCGCCGCCAACGCCCGCGACCTGCCCCTCCTCCACGTCGAGGCCGGACTGCGCAGCCACGACCGGGCCATGCCGGAGGAGCACAACCGGGTGCTGATCGACCGGCTCGCCGACGTGCTGTGCGCGGCCACCCCCGCCAACCGCGAGAACCTCCTCGCCGAGGGCGTGCCCGCCGACCGCATCGAACTCACCGGCAACACCGTGGTCGAGGCCGTACGCGCCCACCTGCCCGGCGCGCGGGAACGCGAGGCCCTCCTCGCCCCGCTCGCAGTCGCCCCGGACGGCTACGTCCTGGCCACCGTGCACCGGCCCGAGAACACCGACGACCCGGCCGCCCTGCGCGCCGTCCTCGGCGAGCTGGCCGCCCTCGCGCGGACCCTGCCCGTGGTCCTGCCCCTGCACCCCCGCACCCGTGCCCGCATCGAGGCCGCCGGCCTCACGCAGGCCCTGGACGCGCTCGTGGTCACCAGCCCCCTCGGCTACGCGGAGTTCCTCGGGCTGGCCCGTCACGCCGCCCTGCTCGTGTCCGACTCCGGCGGGGTGCAGGAGGAGACCACCGTCCTGGGCCGGCCGCTGGTCGTGGTCCGCAACTCCACCGAGCGCCCCGAGGCGATGGCCGACTTCGCCGTACTGGTCCGCCCCGGCGCGGAGCTGGGCGCCGCCGCCCGCGAGCTGCTGGGCCGGGGCGCGGCCCTGCGCGAACGGCTGGCCGCGCTGCCGAGCCCGTTCGGCGACGGCCACGCCTCCCGCCGGATCGCAGCCCTCCTGGCCCGCACGCCCGCCTCCGGCACCGGTCAGGCCGCTTCCGGGACCGTACCGCCGGTCCCCGGCACCGTTCCGCCCGCCTCCGGGACCGTCCCGCCCGTCTCCGGCACCGCTCCGGCCGCCGCCCGCCCCCTCGCCGCCTGAGGACCGCACCGTGCCGCACACCGACCACCTCCTCCTGTTCCTCTTCCCCTTCGTCCTCCTCGCCGGGTTCCTCGTCTACGCCGCCGGCTCCCGCCACGCCTACCGCAACCGCGCGCAGGCCCGGCCCGGTGACCCCGCCGCCTTCGACTGGCACTTCTTCGTCCCCTGCCGCGACGAGGAGGCCGTGATCGCCACCACCGTCGCCCGGCTCCGCGCCGACTTCCCGTACGCCGACGTCTGGGTGGTCGACGACGCCAGCGACGACGCCACCGGCGCGATCGTCGCCGCGTTCGCCGAGGACGACGCACGGGTGCACCTGGTGCGCCGGGTCAGGCCCGAGGCCCGTACCGGCAAGGGCGCCGCGCTCAACGCCGCCTACCGGGAACTGGGCGCGCTGCTCGGCCCCGCCGCCGACCGCGACCGGGTGGTCGTCTGCGTCGTCGACGCCGACGGCCGCCTCGACCGCGCGGCCACCGCGATGGTCAGCGGACCCGACGGCTTCGGCGACCCGGAGACCGGGGGAGTGCAGGTCGGCGTCCGCATGCGCAACGTGGACGATCCGCGCCCGCTGCCCGACCGCGGCCGTACCGCGAACGCCCTCGCCCGCCTGCTGGTCCGCGTGCAGGACATGGAGTTCGCCGTCTCCAACGCGGGCATGCAGCTCCTGCGGGCCCGCACCGGCTCGGTGGGCCTCGGCGGGAACGGCCAGTTCACCCGGCTGTCCGCACTGGACCGGATCGCCGAGGCGGAGCGCCGCCCCTGGCGCGAGGGCGCCCTGCTGGAGGACTACGAGCTCGGCCTCCACATGATCCTCACCGGCGACCGGGTCCGCCACGTCGCCGACACCTGGGTCTCCCAGGAAGGCCTGCCGCACGCACGCCGCCTGCTCACCCAGCGCACCCGCTGGGCCCAGGGCAACCTCCAGTGCGCCCGCTACGCCCCGCGCATCCTCTCCTCGCGGCACTACACCGGCGGCGGCGTCCTGGAGACCCTGTACACCTTCGGCCAGCCGCTGGCGCACCTCCTGTCCCTGGTGCTGTCGGCGGTCCTGCTGGCCGTCCTCGCCCTGAACGGCTTCACGGGCGCCCTCGCCTGGTGGCCCCTGGCACTGTGCCTGGCGGTGCTGTCCGTCGTCCCGTTCCTCCTCTGGGGCCCGGTCTACCGCCGGGAGTTCGCTCCCGACGCCTCCCGTCTGCGGGCACTGCTGTGGGGGCTGGCCCTGTGGGTGTACGCCTACCACCTCTTCCCGGCCTCGGCCCGCGCCTTCGTCCGGATCCTCCGGGGCCGCACCGGCTGGTCCAAGACCCGCCGCAACGCCGAACCCGCCACGACCGGCCCGGTGGCCCTGGACGCCTAGGACACCTAGCCAGGACGCCTCCTCCGGCTCACCCGTTCGGCCCAGCAATCCGGGGCCCGCGGACGGGCGGCCGGTTAGCGTCGGAGGCGCGAGGGGGGATTCCTGCCCAGCCCCAGACGGGAGCCACCGTGAAGTCCACCCTGCGTGTCCTTGCCGCCGCCGCCCTCTCCGCGACCCTGCTCACGGGCGCCGCCGCAACCTCCCACGCCGCCGCGACGCCCTCCCCGAAGGCGAGCGCGAGCACGAGCGCCGAACCGGCGAGCCTGACCCTGACCGTGGACAAGACCGAGGTCAAGGCCGGGGAGAAGGTCCACGCCACCGGCCGCACCAAAGGTCTGAAGATAGGCAGCAAGGTGGTCCTCCAGCACAGGAAGAACGGGAAGTGGACCACCCTCAAGGCCGAGACCGTCGTCAAGAACGGCAGCAGCTACGCCCTCGACGCCAAGCTCAACACCAAGGGCGCGGAGGAACTGAGGGTGCAGTCGGGCGAGGTCTTCTCGCCCAGCGTGACCGTCACGGTCCGCTGACGCGGGGCCGCCGCCCCCGTCGCCCCCCCCCCCCCCCCGGGGGGGGGGGGGGGGGGCCGGGGGGGGGCCCCGCCCGGGGCGCGCCCGGGGGCCGCGGGGGGATACGTGCGGGCCCCGAT
>NZ_JBFBGN010000018.1:0-81661 GCF_040684675.1 Streptomyces sp. NPDC089915
GCCGCTCAGCCGTTCGGAGGACATCCGCAGCAGCTCGCAGGAGCCGGTGGAGGCGGGTTCCGTGATCCGGAAGATCTGGATCAGGAGGACGGACGCCGCCCTGGCGGCGCTGGCCGCCGGCGGGCCGGACGAGGGGGCGGTCGACGCCCTGCTCGGCTCGCGCTTCCCGGCGGTCCGGGCGGCCGGGGTGACCGCCCTGCGGCGGGCCGGGCGGGCGGCGGAGGCCGACCGCTTCCTCGCCGACCGGGCGGGGTCGGTGCGGGCCTGCGCCCGCTGGCTGATGCGCCAGGCCGGCGGCGACCCGTACGCGCACTACCGGACGGTCCTCGCCGACCCGGCGCTGGTGAGCGGGTACGCGGTGACCGGCTTCACCGAGGTGGCCGGGCGGGAGGACGTCCCGCTGCTGCGCGGCCTGCTGGAGCACCCCGCGGGCCCGGTGCGGGCCGCCGCCCTGGCGGGGCTGCGGACGCTGGGGGCCCGCGTGGAGACCCCGGTGCTGCTGGCCCTGCTGGAGGGCTCCTCTGCTTCGGCGGCCCGCGAGGCCGCGCTGTACCTGCTCCCGGGGGCCCTGCGGCTGGACCCCGCGGCGCTGGCCGCCCTGACCGGGCCGCAGTCGCGCCCGCACACCCGGCGGGCCGGCTTCCGGCTGCTGGAGGGCCGGGGCGGGAGCGCCGAACTCCGGGCGTCGGTGGCCCTGTTGGACGACCCGGACCCGGGGACGCGGCGGCGCGCCCGGGACCGGGTGGCTGGCTGGAACTGGCTGTCCACCCTGGAGGAGGGCGAGGCGGAACGCACGGAGCTGGGCGGCCTGCTGGCGCGGGCCGCGCGCGCACTGGGCTGCCAGGACCTGCGGCTGTACCGCTCCCCCTGGGCCTGACGGCACGGGACCCCCGCCCCGGACGACGCGGCGGGTGCGGTGTGGCGTACGGAGGGGGCCGGGGGCGGCCGATCGGGTGGTGGCGGCATGCCCGCCCCCGGCCCCGGCCGTGCGGGCCGTACCGTCTGACCCGTGCTGCGCAACGTTCTGATCGCCGGTTCCCTGGTCCTCGCCGGGCTGTGGCCGCACGGGCCCGACCCGCTGCCCGAGCGCCTCGCCGACACCGGCGGCGGCAGCCAGCTGATCACCGCCGTCGCCCCCGCGCCCGGATCGACCACGGGCCTGCTGACCTGGTGGGACCGGCGTGCGGGCCACTGGTACGAGGCCGGGCGCGCCCCCGCCCGGTTCGGCGCGAACGGCCTGACCGAGGGGGCGGCCCGGACCCAGGGCACGAACACCACCCCGGCCGGGCTGTACGACCTCCCCTACGCCTTCGGCACCGCGCACGCGCCGGCCGGGACGCAGTACGCCTACCGGCGGGTGACGGACCGTTCGTGGTGGTGCCAGGACAACGCCTCCGCCGCCTACAACCGGTGGACGGAGCCGCTGCCCGCCGACTGCGCGCCGGGCGAGTCCGAGCACCTGGCGGCGTACGGGGAGCAGTACGCGCACGCCCTGGTCATCGGCTTCAACTACGAGCACCCGGTCCGCGGCCGGGGCGCGGGCATCTTCCTGCACGTGAACGGCAGGGGCGCCACGGCCGGCTGCGTCTCCGTGCCGGAGGGTGCGATGCGCGAGCTCCTGCGCTGGGCGAACCCCCGCCGCGCCCCGCACATCGCCGTCGGCACCGAGGACGGCCCGCTGGCCGTGACCCGGTACTAGCCCGGGGGCTAGCCCTCCTTCTGCGCCAGGCGCAGCATGTGGTCGGCCAGGGCCTGGCCGCCGGAGGGGTCGCGGCTGATGAGCATCAGGGTGTCGTCGCCGGCGATGGTGCCGAGGACGGCGTGGAGTTCGGCCTGGTCGATGGCCGAGGCGAGGAACTGCGCCGCCCCCGGCGGGGTGCGCAGGACCACGAGGTTCGCGGAGGCCTCGGCCGAGATCAGCAGTTCGCCGGAGAGGCGCCGCATGCGCTCCTCCTTCGCCGATTCGCCGAGCGGGGCCTGCGGGGTGCGGAAGCCGCCCTCGCTGGGGACCGCGTAGATCAGCTCGCCTCCGGTGTTGCGGATCTTCACCGCGCCCAGCTCGTCGAGGTCGCGGGAGAGCGTCGCCTGGGTGACGCTCAGCCCGTCGTCGGCGAGGAGCTTGGCCAGCTGGCTCTGGGAGCGGACCGGCTGCCGGTTGAGGATGTCCACGATCCGGCGGTGGCGGGCGGTGCGGGTCTGCGGAACGGAGGGGCCGCCGTTCTGCTCGTGTTCCTGCGCCTGGCTCATCGTCGTCTCATTCTCCGGATCGTCCCGCTTCGTCGAGGATGCCGGGAAGTGCCCGGACGAACGCGTCGACCTCGGCCTCGGTGATGACGAACGGGGGCATCAGCCGTACGACGTCGGGGGCGGGCGCGTTGACCAGGAATCCGGCCTGCTGAGCCGCCAGCTGCACCTTCGGTGCGAGGGGCTCCGTCAGCACGATACCCAGCAACAGGCCCGAGCCGCGGACGTGGGAGACCAGCCCATGACCGGAGGACTCGATTCCGGAGCGCAGCCGCTCGCCCCGCGCCTTGACCTGGTCCAGCAGTCCTTCGGTGGCGATGGTGTCGATCACCGCGAGGCCGGCGGCGCAGGCCACCGGGTTCCCGCCGAAGGTGGTGCCGTGCTGGCCCGGCCGGAGCAGCCCGGCACTCGGGCCGAAGGCGGCCACGGCGCCGATGGGCAGGCCGCCGCCGAGGCCCTTGGCCAGGGTGACGAGGTCGGGTTCGACGCCCTCGTGCTGCTGGTACTCGAACCAGGTGCCGCAGCGGCCGATGCCGGTCTGGACCTCGTCGAGGGCGAGCAGGGTGCCGGTGGCCCGGGTGATCTCGCGGGCGGCCGTCAGGTAGCCGGCGGGCGGGACGACCACGCCGTTCTCGCCCTGGACCGGCTCGATGAGGACGAGCGCGGTCTCCTCGGTGACGGCGGCCCGCAGGGCCTCGACGTCGCCGTAGGGGACGTGCGTGACCTCGCCCGGCAGCGGGAGGAAGGGCTCCTGCTTCTTGGGCTGGCCGGTGAGCGCGAGGGCGCCCATGGTCCGGCCGTGGAAGCCGCCGTCGGTGGCGACCATGTGCGTCCGGCCGGTGAGCCGACCGATCTTGAAGACGGCCTCGACCGCCTCTGTGCCCGAGTTGCAGAAGAAGACCCGCCCCTCGCGGCCGAACAGCTGGAGCAGCCGCTCGCCGAGCGCGAGGACCGGCTCGGAGGCGAAGAGGTTGGAGACGTGGCCGAGGGTCTTCACCTGCGCGGTGACGGCCTCGACGATCGCCGGGTGGGCGTGGCCGAGGGCGTTGACCGCGATGCCGCCGACGAAGTCGGTGTACTGCCTGCCGTCCGCGTCCCAGACCTGCGCGCCCTCGCCGCGTACGAGGGCCACCGCCGGGGTGCCGTAGTTGTCGGTGAGCGCGCCCTGCCAGCGGGCCGCGTACTCCTCGTTGTGCGTCACTGTGCTGCTCCCCCTCGCGGTGTTCCGGGCTGCGGTGTCTCGGGCTTCGGGTCGGGCAGGACCATCGTGCCGATGCCCTGGTCGGTGAAGATCTCCAGCAGGATCGAGTGCGGGACGCGGCCGTCGAGGACGCGTGCCGTGGGGACCCCGCCGCGCACGGCGTGCAGGCAGCCCTCCATCTTGGGGACCATGCCGCTGGACAGCTCGGGCAGCAGCTTCTCCAGCTCGCTGACGGTGAGCCGGCTGATGACCTCGTCGCTGTTGGGCCAGTCCGCGTAGAGGCCCTCGACGTCGGTGAGGACCATCAGCGTCTCGGCGCCGAGGGCGGCGGCCAGGGCGGCGGCCGCGGTGTCGGCGTTGACGTTGTAGACGTGGCCGTCGTCGGCGCTGCGGGCGATGGAGGAGATGACCGGGATCCGGCCGTCGGCGAGGAGGGCCTCGATCGCCCCGGTGTCGATGGAGGTGATCTCCCCGACCCGGCCGATGTCGACGAGCTCGCCCTCGATCTCCGGCTTGTGCTGGGTGGCGGTGATGGTGTGGGCGTCCTCGCCGGTCATGCCGACGGCCAGCGGGCCGTGCTGGTTGAGCAGTCCGACCAGCTCGCGCTGGACCTGCCCGGCCAGCACCATCCGGACGATGTCCATCGCCTCGGGGGTGGTGACGCGCAGGCCCGCCTTGAACTCGCTGACCAGGCCCTCCTTGGCGAGCTGGGCCTTGATCTGGGGGCCTCCGCCGTGGACCACGACGGGCTTGAGCCCGGCCTGGCGCAGGAACACCACGTCCTGGGCGAAGGCCGCCTTCAGGGCCTCGTCGACCATGGCGTTGCCGCCGAACTTGATGACGACGATCTTGCCGTTGTGGCGGGTGAGCCAGGGCAGCGCCTCGATGAGGATCTGTGCCTTGGGCAGCGCGGTGTGCTTCCTCGCGGCGCTCATGAGGAGTACGCGCTGTTCTCGTGGACGTACTCGGCCGTCAGGTCGTTGGCCCAGATGACCGCCGACTCGGTGCCGCCGGCCAGGTCCGCGGTGATGTGCACCTCGCGGCCCTTCATGGAGACCAGGTCGCGGTCCTCGCCGACCGAGCCGTTCCGGCAGACCCAGACGCCGTTGATGGCGACGTTCAGGCGGTCCGGGTCGAAGGCGGCCTTGGTGGTGCCGATGGCGGAGAGCACCCGGCCCCAGTTGGGGTCCTCGCCGTGGATGGCGCACTTGAGGAGGTTGTTGCGGGCGATGGACCGGCCGACCTCGACCGCGTCGTCCTCGCTGACCGCGCCGATCACCTCGATGCGGATGTCCTTGCTGGCGCCCTCGGCGTCGCCGATGAGCTGGCGGGCGAGGTCGTCGCAGACGGCGCGGACGGCGGCGGCGAAGTCCTCGTACGCCGGGGCCTGCCCGGAGGCGCCGGAGGCGAGCAGCAGCACCGTGTCGTTGGTGGACATGCAGCCGTCGGAGTCGACCCGGTCGAAGGTGGTGCGGGTGGCGTCGCGCAGCGCCTTGTCGAGGGTGGCGGCGTCCAGGTCGGCGTCGGTGGTGAGGACGACGAGCATGGTGGCCAGGCCCGGGGCGAGCATGCCCGCGCCCTTGGCCATGCCGCCGACGGTCCAGCCGTCCTGGCCGGCCGTGGCCGTCTTGTGCACGGTGTCGGTGGTCTTGATGGCGATGGCCGCGGCCTCGCCGCCGTCGGCGGAGAGGGCGCCGGCGGCCGTCTCGATGCCGGGGAGCAGCCTGTCCATGGGCAGGAGGACGCCGATCAGGCCGGTGGAGGCGACGGCGATCTCGCCGGCGTTGTGCTCGCCGCCGAGACCGTTCTCATTGAGGGTGGCGGCGACCTTCTCGGCGGTCGCGTGGGTGTCCTGGAAGCCCTTGGGGCCGGTGCAGGCGTTGGCGCCGCCGGAGTTGAGGACGACGGCGCTGACCGTACCGCCGCGCAGGACCTGCTCGGACCAGCGGACCGGGGCGGCCTTGACGCGGTTGGAGGTGAAGACGCCGGCGGCGGCCAGTCGCGGCCCGTTGTTGACCACGAGGGCCAGGTCGGGATTGCCGTTCGCCTTGATCCCGGCGGCGATGCCCGCCGCCGTGAATCCCTGTGCTGCCGTGACGCTCACGGTGCGACTCCGATCGTGGAAAGACCCAGTGCCTCGGGGAGGCCGAGGGCGATGTTCATGCTCTGCACCGCGCCGCCGGCGGTGCCCTTGGTCAGGTTGTCGATCGCGCTGATGGCGATGACCCGCTGGGCGGACTCGTCATAGGCGACCTGGAGGTGGACGGAGTTGGAGCCGTACACCGACTTCGTGGTGGGCCAGACGCCCTCGGGGAGGAGCTGGACGAAGGTCTCGTCCGCGTACGCCTTCTCGTAGGCGGCGCGCAGCGACTCCGCGGTGGTGCCGGGGCGGGCCTTGGCCGAGCAGGTGGCGAGGATGCCGCGCGGCATGGGCACGAGGTTGGGGGTGAAGGAGACGGAGACCCGCTCCCCGGCGAGGGGGGAGAGGTTCTGCACCATCTCGGGGGTGTGGCGGTGGACGCCGCCGACGCCGTAGGGGCTGACGGTGCCCATGACCTCGGCGCCCAGCAGGTGCGCCTTGAGGGCCTTGCCGGCGCCGGAGGTGCCGGTGGCGGCGACGACCACGGCCTCGGGCTCGGCGAGCCGCGCCTGGTAGGCGGGGTAGAGCGCGAGCGAGACGGCGGTGGGGAAGCAGCCGGGCACGGCGATCCGCTTGGAGCCGGCGAGGGCGGCCCGGGCTCCGGGGAGCTCGGGGAGGCCGTAGGGCCAGGTCCCGGCGTGCGGGGCGCCGTAGAAGCGGTCCCAGTCGGCGGAGTCCTTCAGCCGGTGGTCGGCGCCCATGTCGACGACGAGGACCTCGTCGCCGAGCTCGGCGGCGACGGCGGCGGACTGCCCGTGCGGAAGGGCGAGGAAGACGACATCGTGTCCGGCGAGGACCTCGGCCGTGGTCGGCTCCAGGGTCCGTCCGGCGAGCGGCACCAGGTGCGGCTGCAGGCCGCCGAGGAGCTGTCCGGCGTTGGAGTGTCCGGTCAGCGCGCCGATCTCCACCTCGGGGTGGGAGAGCAGCAGGCGCAGGACCTCACCGCCCGCGTATCCGCTCGCTCCGGCCACCGCTACACGTACCACCATCGGACCCTCCTCTTCGATGGCATGACTATACGTACCTTTGCAGGGTTATGCAAAGGTGTTCCGGGGTCCGGCACCTCAACGGTCCCGCTCGTGTTCGACCTGTTCAAGGGGGTGGCCGTCACGGAAGTCGCGGCGGCGCGGGGCGCCGCTCGCGAGGAAGCCGTCGGCGCGCAGCCGCACCAGCGTGCCCGTCATCAGGGCGGCGGCCACGCCGGTGGCCGCCGCGGCGAACTCGGGGGTGAAGAAGGGGCCGTACGCGGCCCCCCAGGCGGCTGCGTGGATCTCCCCGAGCGCGTCCCCGTCGACCGCGCCCGCCCCACGAATCTCGATCATGGCCGCAACGTAGCGGGGGCCGCGGATTGACCGCGCCCGTTTCCCGGCGACGCCAATCAAACGCCGTGTTCAGTCCACGGGCTCCGTGAGCGGGTGGCGGACCCAGACGTTGGGTTCCACGTAGACGGCGTAGCCGTGCTCCGGCTCGCAGTGGACGAGGCCCAGCGCGCCCGGTACGCGGACCGGCCCGGCCTCGTCGAAGGGCAGCCCGGTCCACCGGCGCCACTCGGCGAGGGAGCCGGTGACGGTCATCGAGAGCGGGGCCACGGAGTCGATGACGGCCCCCGCCCTGACGTGGACCCGCAGCCACGGGTCGTACGGGAGGCCGTCCTCGCGGGTGCGGTACGCGTACTCGGACATCGGGGTCTCGGGCTCCGCGGGCTTCCCGCTCGGCCGGACGGGGGCCACGACCTCCGTGAACCCGGCGGCGCGGGCGCCCGCGCGCATCGCGGCCAGCATCCGGCCGGAGAGCCCCTCCCCCTGCCGGCCCGAGGCCACGGAGATCTCCAGGGCGCTGACCGTGTCGGGCCGGATCCCGCGCCGCTGGTCGGAGAAGGCCCACATCAGCACCCGGTCCCAGCCCTGCGCGGGCAGCGCCCCGCCGCGTTCGGCGGTGTGCAGGGCGAACGGCACGCTGAAGGCCCGGGCCACCACCTCGTCGCCGTCGGTGGCGATGAACACGTGGTCGGGGAACTCCGCGACCAGGCGCGGGTAGAGCAGCCAGGCGACGGCGTCGTGCTGGGCGAACTCGGGCCAGGAGTCCTCCATGTCCCACAGCCGCGAGGCCAGCTCGGGGCGGCGGGACAGGGAGGTGATCTCGATCTCGGTCATGGGCCGCAGGCTAGACGCGCGGCTCCCGCCGCCTCAACGGGGTTTGGCCGCCGGCGGCTCAGGGCCCCGGCTCAAGGCCGGCGGGTCGGGGCCCGCAGGTCAGGGCCAGCGCAGCCCGCCGCGCAGCCGCTGGACGGCCTCCACCAGCTCCCCCGGGCCCGAGACACCGGCGAAGCTCATCCGGACGTACGCGGCCGGGGGTTCGGCGCAGAAGTACGGCCGGCCGGGCGCGACCGCGACCCCGGCGCGCAGGGCGGCCGCCGCGAACTCGGCGTCGCTGCCGCCGCCGGCCGGGCGCACCCACAGCTGGTAGCCGCCGCGCGGCAGGTGGGGCACCTCCGCCCCGGGCAGCTCCCGGCGCAGGGCCCCGGCGAGCACGTCGCGCCGGTGGCGCAGTTCGGCGGCGACGGACCTCAGGTGGCGCGGCCAGGCGGGGGCGCCGACCAGTTCGAGGGCGGCCTCCTGGAGCGGGCGGGGCACGAAGAAGCTGTCGACGACCTGGATGGCGCGCAGCCGGTCCAGCACCGGGCCCCGGGCGGCGAGGGCGCCGACGCGCAGGCTGGGCGAGGTGACCTTGGTCAGGGAGCGGACGTGGACGACGATCCCGTCCGCGTCCTCGGCGGCCAGGGTGGCGGGCAGCGGGCCGGCGTCCTCGTGGGCGAGGCTGCGGGCGTAGTCGTCCTCGACGACGAAGGCCCCGGCGGCCCGGGCGATCCGCAGCACCTCGGGCCTGCGCTCGGCGGAGAGGACGGCCCCGGTCGGGTTCTGGAACAGCGGCTGGCAGACGAAGACCCGTGCCCCGGTGGCCTCGAAGGCGGCGGCCAGCAGATCGGGGCGGACCCCGTCGGCGTCGACGGGGACGGGCACCGGCCGGCAGCCCGAGGCGCGGGCGATGGCCAGCAGCCCGGGGTAGGTGGGCGACTCGACCAGGACGGGAGCGCCCGGCGGGGCCAGCGCCCGCAGGGCGGTGGTCAGGGCGCTCTGCCCGCCCGCGGTGATCATCACGTCGGCGGCGCCCAGCGCCCCGACCGCGCCGCCGATCTCCCGGGCGAACCAGTCGCGGAGCTCCAGCAGCCCCTCCATCGGCGGGCGACCCCAGGCCCCGGGCCGGCGCCCGGCCCGGGCCAGGGCGGCGGCCATGGCCCGCTCGGGCTGGAGGGAGGGGTGCAGGTAGCCGGTGTTGAGCTCGATGACCCCGGGCGGCGGCACGGCCAGCGTGGACAGCAGCCCGGAGGCGTCGACGGAGCGCGGGACCACCTCCCCGGCCCCTTCGGCGCTCAGGGCGACCTCCTGCCAGGAGGTGTCCCCGGGCGCGGGCTCGGCGGTGCGGGGGTGGGCGCGGTAGACGCCGGCGCCGGGCCGGGTGACCACGAGCCCCTCGGCCGCGAGCTGGGCGAGGGCCCGGGAGACGGTGACGGGGCTGACGCGGTAGCGCTCGACCAGAGCCCGACTTGAGGGGAGCTTTCCACCCACCGGGTAGCGGTCGAGCTCGGACCGCAGGGATTCCGCCAGTTCCGCCACACTGCTACGCTCGTACATGACAGCACAGAATAGCGCTACTCGCCCGACCTCGATAGCAGTCCAGGTGGGGGGCCACAGCGGCGCCCGGAGCGGTACCGCCCTCGCCCTCCTCGGGGTGGTCGCCTTCTCGCTGACCTTCCCCGCCACCGCCTGGGGGCTGGAGAGCTTCGGCCCCTGGTCCTTCGTGGCGCTGCGCAGCGTCCTGGCCGCCGTCATCGCCGCCGGCTTCCTGCTCGCCGGACGGGTGCCGCTGCCGGACCGGAGGCACTGGGCGGGGCTGGCCGTCGTCGCCGGCGGGGTGGTCGTGGGCTTCCCGCTGCTGACCACGCTCGCCCTGCAGACCTCCACCACCTCGCACGCCGCCGTCGTGGTCGGCCTGCTCCCGCTGACCAGGGCCGCCCTGTCGGCCCTGCGCACCGGGACCCGGCCGCCCCGGGCCTTCTGGGCGGCGGCCGTCGCCGGGGCCCTGGTGGTCCTCGGCTTCACCCTGGCGCAGAGCGGCGGCGCCCCCTCGGCGGGGGACGCCTACCTGTTCGGGGCGCTCCTGGTCTGCGCCGCCGGCTACACCGAGGGCGGGCGGCTGGCCCGGCTGATGCCGGGCTGGCAGGTGATCGGCTGGGCCCTGGTGCTGTGCCTGCCGCTCGCACTGGCCGGCTCCGCGCTCGGCCTCGCGGCCGAGCCGGTCCACCTGACCTGGCACGGAGCGGCCGGCCTGGTGTGGGCGGCGGCCGGTTCGACCTTCCTCGGGCTCTACGTCTGGTACCGGGGCATGGCCGCCATCGGCGCCCCGCGCGCCAGTCAGCTCCAGCTCGCCCAGCCGCTGCTGACCCTGGTCTGGTCGGTGGCGCTGCTGGGCGAGCACCTGTCCCCGGCGACCCCGCTGGCCGCCGGGGCGGTCCTGGTCTGCATCACCGTCACCCAACGGGTCAAATAGCCCCGGATCGGCCTAAACTACTGGCACCGGACCGGACCTGTTCCGAGGGAGGTCAGCAGATGCGAGCGACCGAGGGCGACCAGCTGGTGCAGCACGGCAGGATCGTGGGCCAGCACGACAGGGTGGGAGAGATCGTCGAGGTGCTGGGCGAGAACGGCGCGCCCCCGTACCGGGTGCACTTCCCGGACGGGCACGACGCCGTGATGTCCCCCGGTCCCGACTGCGTGGTACGCCACCCGGACCGGCCCGAGGGCGGGTCCGCCACCTGGCGCTGAACCATCTGACATCCGATCAGCGGGGCGCCGCCACCGCCTGGTAGTGGTCGGCGACGACCCTCGCCATCGCGCCGTTGGGGTCCGCGGCCACCTGCTTCGCCGAGAAGTAGACGTGGCCGCGCACCTCCGCGTACTTCTTGGCCAGGGTCAGGTGCCGGGACAGCTCCGCCGGATCGCGCCAGGCGGGCGTGGAGCTGTGCGCGTCGCAGCGGTACAGCGCCTCGCCCACGTAGAGGTCCACGCCGGTGCCCGCGACCGTCCGCGCCCACCAGGGCACGATCGCCGCGTAGTCCGCCTGCGGGTGGCCGATCTGCCAGTAGGCCTGCGGCACGATGTAGTCGAGCCAGCCCTCCCGGACCCACCTGCGGGTGTCCGCGTACAGGTCGTCGTACGTCTGCACGCCCGCCCGCGTCGGCGAGCCGAGCGGGTCCGTGTCCCGGTTGCGCCACACCGCGAAGGGGCTGACGCCGAACCGCGCCGCCGGGCGGACCTGGCGCAGCCGCCGGCTCATCTCGGAGACCAGCGTGTCGGTGTTGTGGCGGCGCCAGGCGGCGCGGGAGCTGAAGGAGGCCCCGTACTCGGCGTAGGCGTCGTCGTCGTCGAAGTACTCCCCCGACACCGGGTACGGGTAGAAGTAGTCGTCCCAGTGCACCCCGTCGACCGGGTAGCGGGAGACGGCGTCGAGCATCGCCTCCTGCACGAACGTCCGCACCTGCGGCAGCCCCGGGTTGTAGTAGAGCTTGCCCCCGTACGGGACCGCCCAGTCGGGGTTGCGGCGGGCCGGGTGCGCGGCCGAGAGCCGGGAGGGGTCGGTGTGGTTGGCCACCCGGTACGGGTTGAACCAGGCGTGCAGCTCCAGCCCGCGCGCGTGCGCCTCGGTGACGGCCGTACCCAGCGGGTCCCAGCCCGGGTCCTTGCCCTGGGTCCCGGTCAGCCACTGCGACCAGGGCTCGCGCGCCGACGGCCAGAAGGAGTCCGCGGCCGGGCGGACCTGGAGGACGACCGCGTTGAGCCGGCGCCGGACGGCGGTGTCGAGGAGCGCCGTCAGCTCCGCGCGCTGCTCCCGGGCGGCGAGGCCCGACGCGGAGGGCCAGTCCACGTTCTGTACGGTCGCGATCCACATCCCCCGGAACTCCCGGGCCGCCGCCCGGCCCCCTCCCCCGCCCGCGGCGGCACGCCCCGGCCCCCGCGCCGGCCGGCCGGCCGCCTCCGGGCCGCCGGCCGCCGCGCCGGCCGGGCCCGTGCCCGCCGCCGCGGCCAGCGCTCCCGCCGCTCCCGCCAGCAGCCCCCGCCGTCCGATGTACGTCATGTGACGACTCCGTTCCACTCCGTGACAACGTTTCGCGAAGGCCCAGCATGCCCGCCCCGCCCCGCCACCGGCGGCAAGGACGGGAGTAACGTCGGGGGGCGTGGCGGGCGCCGGGGTGCAGTTACCACTGCCGAACTACGGGGGACCCGCGATGGATGAGCAGCGAAAGGCACGATGTGACGGACCTCTCTACCCTCCCGACCGACATCACCAGGGTCGGCGTGGTGGGCTGTGGCCAGATGGGCGCGGGCATCGCGGAGGTGTGCGCCCGCAGCGGTCTTGAGGTGAAGGTCGCCGAGACCACCGGGGAGGCCCTGGAGATCGGGCGCACCCGGCTGCACAACTCGCTGACCAAGGCCGCCGAACGCGGCAAGATCAGCGAGGAGGAGCGGGACGCCACCCTGGCCCGCCTCACCTTCACCACCGACCTCGGCGAGTTCGCCGACCGCGACCTCGTCATCGAGGCCGTCGTCGAGAACGAGCAGGTCAAGACGGAGATCTTCCAGGTCCTCGACCAGGTGATCACCCGCCCGGACGCGATCCTCGCCTCCAACACCTCCTCGATCCCGCTGGTCAAGCTGGCCGTCGCGACCTCGCGGCCCGACCAGGTCATCGGCATCCACTTCTTCAACCCGGCGCCCGTGCAGCGGCTGGTGGAGCTGATCCCCGCGCTGACCACGAGCGAGGAGACCGTCAAGCGGTCCGAGGCCCTCGTGCGCGAGGTCCTCGGCAAGCACGCCGTCCGCGCCCAGGACCGGTCCGGCTTCGTCGTCAACGCCCTCCTGGTCCCGTACCTGCTGTCCGCGATCCGGATGTTCGAGTCCGGCATCGCCAGCCGCGAGGACAT
Organism: Streptomyces sp. NPDC089915; assembly: GCF_040684675.1. Taxonomy (NCBI): domain Bacteria; kingdom Bacillati; phylum Actinomycetota; class Actinomycetes; order Kitasatosporales; family Streptomycetaceae; genus Streptomyces; species Streptomyces sp. NPDC089915. Next base: position 12,625 of record NZ_JBFBGN010000018.1, read on the forward strand.
CGACAACGGCATGGAGCTGGGCTGCGCCCACCCCATGGGCCCGCTGAAGCTGTCCGACCTGATCGGCCTGGACACCATCGCGTCGATCGCCGACTCGATGTACACGGAGTACAAGGAGCCGCTGTACGCCGCTCCCCCGCTGCTCCAGCGGATGGTCGACGCGGGCCGGCTGGGCCGCAAGACGGGTTCGGGTTTCTACCCGTACGGCTGATCCGACACGGCGGGCCTACCGCGCCGGTGTGAGAAGGACCTCGGTCGCCCGCGCGGCGGCCGGGGTGCGGCTAGGGTCCTTCCGGTGAAGAGCCCCACGACCTCACCGGCGAGGCCCCCGGCCGCCGACGCACCCGCTTCCGCTTCCCCCGCCCCGGCCGCCTCCCGAGGGGCCCGGCTCGGCTGGCTCGACGCCCTGCGCGGCTTCGCCGCCCTCGTCGTGGCACTCCACCACTTCGGCGTGCTGGGGATGGTGCCGGGCGGGGCGGGCGTGGCGGAGAACTTCGACCTCGGCCTCTTCGGGGTCATGCTGTTCTTCATAGTCAGCGGCTACATCATCCCGGCCTCGCTCGAACGCCGCGGCGACGTCCGGGGGTTCTGGATCGGGCGGTTCTTCCGGATCCACCCGGCACTGGTCGTCACGGTGGTCGTCGCCCTCCTGGTGCTGCCGGCCGGCGACAACGCCGTCCGCGTCCTGCGCACCGGCGACGACCTCGCCTCGGTGCTCGCCAACAGCCTGCTGCTGCAAGACGTCCTGGGCGTCACCAACGGCATGAACGTCACGTGGACGCTCTGCTACGAGATGGTCTTCTACTTCCTCGTCACCGCCCTGTTCACCCGCGGTCTGCACCGGCACAGCGCGCCCATCGCGGCCGGCTGCGCCGCCCTCGCCCTGGTGGTCGGCACGGCCGTCGGCGAGAAGCTCCTGACGCCCGACCCCCACTCGGTGCGGCTCCTCCTGCTGGTCGTCGTCCCCGTCGTGCTCGCCGGTTTCGCCGGGGTGCTCAGCGGCCGCCCCAGGGCGACCGGCGCGGGCGCCCTGCTCCTCGGCGGGCTCGGCCTGACGCTGATCACCCTGAACAGCCGGGCCCCCTGGTACGAGACGTGGACGATCTTCGCCACCATGTTCGCCGGAACGGCGGTGTACCGGGCCCAGCACGGCCAACGCGGGCGCCTGCCCTCCCTGCTGGCCTGCGCCTTCGTGATCGTCTCGGGCGTGCTGGTCGGATGGCTGTACAACCGCGACGGCCTGGAGGACCACACCTGGACCACGGGCTGGACGTCCTGGTCCTCGGCCTACCTGGCCGCCTGGGCCGTGTTCGGGCTCGGGTTCCTGCTGCGGGAGCGCCGCTTCCCCCGGTTCCTGACCTGGCTCGGCGCGATCAGCTTCTCCCTGTACCTGGTGCACCTGCCGCTGAAACACGTGCTCGGCCCCCTCGTCGGGGTGCCGCCGCTGCCGTCCTCGCCGCTGGGCAGGCTCGCCTGGACCGCGCTGTTCCTCGCGGCGCTGCTGCTCGTGAGCCACCTGATGTACCGGCTGGTCGAGATCCCGATGCAGAACCTCGGCCGGCGGGTCCAGCGGGCGGCGGCCCGGCGCCGGCCGGCCGCCGCGCGCGGGGACGGCTAGGCCGTCCCTAGCCCAGCCTGAGGTGGTGCAGCAGGAGCAGACCGGCCGCCATGTTGGCGGCCGGGATCTCCCCGCGCCCGATCATGTCCGGGACGAGCTTCAGCGGCACCCACTCGCGGCGCGAGGACTCGAAGCCGTCCTCCGGTTCGCCGATGCGGGTGGCCCCTTCCGCCCAGTAGAGGTGGTGGCGGGCGTCGGTGAGCCCGTTGGAGGGCTCGACGGTCATCAGGTGGTGGAGCGGGCCGGGCCGCCAGCCCGACTCCTCCTCCATCTCCCGGGCCGCCGCCGCCTCGACGGACTCCCCGTCCTCGACCACCCCGGCGGGCAGTTCCCAGCCCCAGCTGTCGGTGATGAACCGGTGGCGCCACAGCAGCAGCACCTCGTCCGCCTCGTTGACGGCGGTGGCCACTGCGACCGGCCGCAGCCGGATGACGAAGTGGTCCAGGTGCCGGCCGTCGGGCAGTTCCACGTCCGCGAGGTTCACGTCGAACCAGCGGTTCTTGTACACGGTCTGCTCACTCAGGTTCGTCCACTGCACGGTATTGCCGCCTTCCGCTTCGTAGGTGGCAACATGGCAGCAGCTGAAGCCGTCACAAGGGAACGCGCAGCGCCCCGTCGATGAGGCCGGCGGTCTCCTCCGCTCCGGCGCAGCCGCTGCTCAGCAGGGCTTCGCGGACCGTCTTCAGCCGGTCCCGCAGCCGCAGCGACTCCATCCCCTTGGCCCGCTCGGCCATTTCGGCCGCCGAGGCCACCGCGCGGTCCGCCTCCCCCTGGCGCAGCTGGATCTCGCACAGCATGGCCAGCCGGTGCACCCGCCCCCGGTCGTGGGCCGGGGTGCCGACGGCCTCGGACGCCTGCTCGTGCGCGGCGTCCAGGTCTCCCAGGCTCAGGAGCGCCTCGGCCACCTGCACGTTGACCAGCCCGGGCTGGACGTAGCCCGTCTCGGCGGGCTCGGTGCCGGGCCGGATCCGCTCGGCGGCCGCCTCGGCGCGCCGGATGCAGGCCAGGGCGGCGGCGGTGTCGCCGAGCTGGGCGTAGGCCTTGGCCTGCATCGCGTACAGGTCGGCGGCCAGCGCCGGGGTGGTCCGGGTGCCGGCGGCGCGCAGCGCGGCCTCGGCGAAGGCCACGGCCTGGCGGAAGTCCCGCAGGTGCAGGGACTGGTTGACCAGCAGGGCGATCACGTACGCCCCCAGCCCCCGGTCCCCGCTGGCCTTGGCGAGCCGCAGGGCCTGGTGGAAGTAGCGCTGGGCGAGGCCGTGCGCGTCGGAGTCGTACGCGCAGATCCCCGCGACCGCCACCAGGGACCCGGTGGCGCGGTGCAGCAGGCGCCCGACGTCGTCGGGGTAACTGCCGCGCAGCATCGGGGCGGTCTCGCTGCCGAGGAAGCGGACGATCCGGGCCCGGGTGGCCATGCCCCCGGCGCGGCGGTACATCAGCTCGTAGTGGGCCCGGGCGGCCCGCAGGATCTCGATGTGCTCGGGGCCGATCCGGTGGGTGCCCGCGCGGGAGACGTCGGCGTCCTCGGGCGGGTTCTCCCACTCCCACACCGGGATGACGGCGGGGGTGCCGGTGAGGGCCTGCGCGGTCAGCTGCGCGGGCCGGCCCAGCTCGTCGGAGCGCCACAGGGCGGTGGCCCGGTCCACGAACCCGCTGAGCCGGTCGGCGTGCGGGTTCTGCCGGCCGGGGATGCCGAGCCCGATGTCGTCGAGGCCGACGGGGCGCCGCAGCCGGCCGCCGAGCACCTCGCAGATCAGGTCGGGCACCTGGCCCCGGGGGCGCTGCCCCTTCAACCAGCGGGAGACCGCGGTGTGTTCGTAGCGCAGCGCGAGTCCGCGGGACCTTCCCGCCTGGTTGACGTGCGCGGCGAGTCCGGCGTGGGACATTCCCGCCTCGGCGAGGAGGGCGTCGAGCAGGGCGTTGGGCTGCATGGGCCGCTCCAAGGGCTCGTCGGCTTCAGGCTAGTGGGTGCGGGGTGCCCGCGGGGTGCGGTGCGTCCAATTCACACGGGGTGTGAAACAAGAACGCGCATAAATGCGATACGCACCCTGCCGCGAGGGGGTCCGGCCGCGCTTCACTTAGGGGCCTCGCCAAGGAGGCCGCCCGGTCGTCGGCTCCCCCTCGTACAGTGCGACGACCCGGCACCGCGCCGCCCGCCTTGCTGTCTGCCCGACACTCCATGGCAGGCGGGCGGCGCACCACGGCCCGCGGGGGCCGCCCGGTTGGTCGCCGGGCGCCCCCGCCGGGCCGGCCGGTTCCGTACCGGGCCCGTCCACCGGCCCGGTGCGGAACGGCTCCGCCGGTGACACGGATCCGCCCGGGCCGTTCCACTCCCCCCGGCCGGACGGATCCGCTCCCCGGACGGGGCACCGCCGTGGCCGGGCCGGTGCAGGGCCGGTCCGGCCCCCGGTCAGGGGCGGTCGTTGCGCAGCGCCAGCAGGGCGACGTCATCGGCGATCCGCCCGCCGGTGTGGCGCAGCAGGGCGGCGTGCACGCCCGCGACCAGCCGCGCGGGCGTGAGCGTCTGCTGCTCCGCGAGGTGGCTCGTGAGCGGGAAGAACCGCCCGTGGTGGTCGCGGGCGTCCTCGGCGCCGTCGGTGTGCAGCAAGAGGGCTTCGCCGGGGTGGAGTTGGCCGAGCTCCTGCGCGCGGACCCCCGGCGGGACGGGCAGCACCCCGAGCGGCGGCCAGGTCTCGCCCCCGTCCAGTGCGCGCACCTCGTGGTGCCGCTGCGCGGAGCCCCTCCCCGCCCCGCCCTTCCCCCGTTCCCCGGGGCTCCGCCCCGGACCCCGTTCCGTGCGCTCCGCGCCCGGTGCGCTCAAACGCCGCGCGGGCTGGAATTCGCTGCGCGAACCCAGCCCCGCCGGCGATTGAGGCGGGAACGGCGGAAGGGTGGGTGGGGGAAACGCCCCGCAGGGTTCCCGGACGGCCGCGCGGCGCAGGAGGTACGGCCACGGGTGGCCGCAGTTGAGGGCCAGGACCGTGTTGTCCGGGGCGATCTGGAGCAGCAGGACCGTCACGAACTCCTCCCCGCCGGAGGCGGCCGGCTCCGCGCGCAGGTGCCGCCGCAGGGACCGTTCCATCCTCAGCAGCACCCCGCCCAGCGAGGGCTCGTCGTACGCGGCCTCGCGGAAGGAGCCGAGGACCGCCGCGGCGGCGCCCAGGGCCGGCAGCCCGTGCCCCCGTACGTCCCCGATCACCATCCGCACCCCGTACGCCGTCGGCACCGCCTCGTACAGGTCCCCGCCGACCGCCGCGCCCCGGCTCGCGGAGAGCTGGGCGGCGCACAGCGCCAGGCCGTCGATCCGGCCGGGCAGCGGCCGCAGCAGCACCCGCTGGGTGGCCCGGGCGATCTCCCGCGAGCGCCGCAGCTCGGCGATGAGGCGCCGCCGGATGTGCAGGGCGCTGCCCGTGGCCAGGACCAGGAAGGCGGCGCAGGTCGCGAGGCTGGGCCCCAGCGGCCCCGGGGTGGACAGCTCCCAGGACACCGCGGCGCCGCCCCAGGCGAGGACGCACGCCAGGCGCGCCCGGTGCGGATCGCGGCACGTGATCATCCGTAGGTCGCTCCCCTCCGCCTCGTCGGCCGGAACGATTGTGTCGACCTCCTGACGTACCGGACACGGCGCGCCGTCCTTCTCACCCGAATGAGTGAGGATCGCCCCTTATGCACGAAGGGCCCGTCCGGTGGTCCGGACGGGCCCTTCAGCGGTTCCTGCTCACGGCAGGTCAGGCGCCGCGCAGCACCGCCCCGGTCCGCTCGCCGGCGAGGGCCACGGCGGCGTCGCGCGCGGCCGCGATCTCCTCGGCGGTCAGGGTGCGGTCGGGCGCGCGGAAGCGCAGCGCGTAGGCGAGGGACTTCTTGCCCTCGCCGACCTGCTCACCGGTGAACACGTCGAACAGCCGCAGCGATTCGAGCAGTTCGCCGGCGCCCTGGCGCAGCGCGGCCTCGACGCCCGCGGCCGGGACGGCCGCGTCGACGATCAGCGCGACGTCCTGGGTCGCCACCGGGAAGCCGGAGATCCGCGGCGCCCGGAGGGCCTCGCCGCCGGCCGCCGCGAGGAGGTCGAGGTCGAGCTCCATGGCGCTGGTGCGGGCCGGCAGGCCGAGGGCCTTGACCACGCGCGGGTGCAGCTCACCGGCGTGGCCGATGACCTTCTCGGCACCGTCGAGGGTGACGACGAGCTCGGCGCAGCGGCCGGGGTGCCACGGACCGTACTGGCCCTGGCGGACGACCAGCTCGGCGCCGGCCTCGACGGCCAGCGCGCGGGCGGCCTGGACCGCGTCGGCCCAGTCGGCCGGACGGCCCTTGCCCCACCAGCCGGCCTGCTCGCGGGCGCCGGCCAGCACGACCGCGGCGTACCGCGGCTGTGCGGGCAGGGCCGCGTCCAGGGTGGCGAGCTCCTCGTCCGTGGGACGGCGGTCGACGGGCAGCCGTACGGCGGCACCCGGGCGGTCGCCGGCCCGGAAGACCGAACCGGTCTCGAAGAGCGCGAGGTCGTGGCTGCCCCGGCTGTCGTTGCGGCGCAGCGCGCCGAGCAGACCCGGCAGCAGCGTGGTGCGCAGCGCCGGCTCCTCGTCGGAGATCGGGTTGACCAGCTTGACGACCCGGCGGCCCGCGTCGTCCGCAGGCAGCTGGAGCTGGTCGAGGACGCCCTCGCCGATGAACGGGTAGCTCAGCGCCTCGACGTAGCCGGCGCCGGCCAGGGCGCGGCCGACGCGGCGGTGCAGCTGCTGGCGCGGGGTCAGGCCGCGGCCGGAGGGCACCTGCGGGAGGGTGGACGGGAGGTTCCCGTAGCCCTCCAGGCGGATGACCTCCTCGGCGAGGTCGTTGGGCGCGGCGAGGTCGGGCCGCCACGAGGGGACGGTGACGACGAGCTCGTCCTGGCCGTAGACGTCGCAGCCGATCTCCTGGAGGCGGCGCACGACGGTCTCGCGGCCGTACTCCATGCCGGCGACCCGGTCCGGGTGGTCGGCGCGCATCGCGACGGTGCGCGGGGCGCCCGGGGCGATGAGCTCGGTGACCCCGGCCTCGGCGGTGCCGCCCGCGAGCAGCACGAGGAGGTCGACGGTGCGCTGCGCGGCCGCGGCGGCGGCGAGCGGGTCGACGCCGCGCTCGAAGCGCTTGGAGGCCTCGGAGGACAGCTTGAGGCGGCGGGCGGTGCGCGAGATCGACACGGAGTCGAAGTGCGCGGCCTCGATCACCACGTCGGTGGTGCCGGTGACGACGCCGGTCTCGGGGTCGGTGACGGAGTCGGCGATCTCGGTGTTGGCACCGCCCATGACGCCGGCGAGCCCGATGGGGCCGCTGTTGTCGGTGATCACCAGGTCCTCGGCGTCGAGGGTCCGCTTGACCCCGTCGAGGGTGGTGAACTTCTCGCCCTGCTCGGCACGGCGGACGCCGATCTCGCCGTCGAGGCGGGAGCGGTCGTAGGCGTGCAGCGGCTGGCCCAGTTCGAGCATCACGTAGTTGGTGACGTCGACGGCGAGCGAGATCGGGCGCATGCCGGCCTTCTGGAGGCGGCGGGTGAGCCAGATCGGGGAGCGCGCCTCGGGGTCGAGGCCGGTCACCGTGCGGGCGGTGAAGCGGTCGCAGCCCTGCGGGTCGGAGATCTTCACCGCGTAGCCGTACGAGTTCGGCGCGGGCACGTCGAGCAGCGCCGGGTCGCGCAGCGGCAGGCCGTAGGCGGTGGCGGCCTCGCGGGCCACACCGCGCATCGACATGCAGTAGCCGCGGTCCGGGGTGATGTCGATGTCCAGGACCTCGTCGACGAGCTGGAGCAGCTCGATCGCGTCGGTGCCGGGCTCGTACTCCGGCGGCAGCACGATGATGCCGTGCGTGCCGTCGTCGCCCATGCCGAGCTCGTCGCCGGAGCAGATCATGCCGTGCGAGGTCCGGCCGTACGTCTTGCGCGAGGCGATCGCGAAGTCGCCGGGCAGGACGGCGCCGGGCAGGACCACGACGACCTTGTCGCCGACGGAGAAGTTCCGGGCGCCGCAGACGATCTCCTGCGGTTCACCGGTGCCGTTGGCGGTGCCGACGTCGACGGTGCAGAAGCGGATGGGCTTGCGGAAGCCCTCGAGCTCCTCGATGGTCAGCACCCGGCCGACGACGAGGGGGCCCTTGAGGCCGGCGCCGAGCGTCTCGACGGTCTCGACCTCAAGACCGGCGTCGACGAGCTTGGCGGCCACGTCGCGGCCGGTCTCGCCCGCGGGGAGGTCGACGTACTCCCGCAGCCAGGAAAGCGGGACGCGCATCAGATCTCACTCCCGAACGGCCGGGTGAAGCGCACGTCACCCTCGACCATGTCTCGCATGTCTTCAACGTTGTGGCGGAACATCAGCATCCGCTCGATGCCGAACCCGAAGGCGAAGCCGCTGTACTTCTCGGGGTCCACGCCGCAGGCGACGAGCACCTTCGGGTTGACCATGCCGCAGCCGCCGAGCTCGATCCAGCCCTCGCTGGAGCAGGTACGGCAGGGGCGGTCGGGGTTGCCCACCGAGGCGCCGCGGCAGACGTAGCACTGCATGTCCATCTCGGCGGACGGCTCGGTGAAGGGGAAGAAGTGCGGGCGCAGACGGGTGGTGGTGCCCTCGCCGAAGAGCTCCTGGACCATGTGGTCCATGGTGCCCTTGAGGTCCGCCATGGTCAGGCCCTCGTCCACGGCGAGCAGCTCGACCTGGTGGAAGACGGGGGTGTGCGTCGCGTCGAGCTCGTCGGTGCGGTACACGCGGCCCGGGCAGACGATGTAGACGGGGGGCTTGCGCTCCAGCAGCGAGCGCGCCTGCACCGGGGAGGTGTGGGTGCGCAGCACGACGCCGGACTCGTCGCCCTGGGTGCCCTGGGGGCCCTGGACGAAGAAGGTGTCCTGCATCTGGCGGGCCGGGTGGTCGGGCGTGAAGTTGAGGGCGTCGAAGTTGAACCACTCCGCCTCGACCTCGGGGCCTTCCGCGACCTCGTAGCCCATGCCGACGAAGATGTCCGCGATGCGGTCCATCAGCGTGGTCAGCGGGTGGCGGGCGCCGGCGGGCACGCGGTCGTAGGGCAGCGTGACGTCCACCGCCTCCTCGACCAGCACCCGCTCGTCGCGCTCGGCCTCCAGGGCGACCGTGCGGGCCCCGAAGGCCTTGTTCACGGCGCCGCGGGCCTGTCCGACGCGCTTGCCCGCCTCGGCCTTGGCCTGGGGCGGCAGGGCGCCGATCTCGCGGTTGGCGAGCGCGAGGGGCGAGCGGTCGCCCATGTGCGCGGTCTTCGCCTCGCGGAGCTCGTCGAGGTCGCCGGCGGACGCGAAGGCGGCGAGCGCCTCGTCCCGCATGCGCTCGATCTCTTCCGGTTTCAGTGCCTCGACCTCGACAGGGTCGTACGACTTGTTCGGTGCCGACATCTCTTCCCGTACTTCCGATGGCTGGCTGGTGGGTCCCCGCACGACGCGCACGACTCGATCGACGTGATCGGCACAAGGACACAAAGGTGCCAAAGGACGAGTCTAAGGGCCGCCGGGGGTGAGGAAGCCCGTGGGCCGCCTGGCGAGACTCTCCGCAGGGTTACTGGGTGAGGTAGGCCGGCGCGCTCACGGGCAGCATAAATCGGAACTCCGCGCCGCCGCCGGGTCCGCGCCCGACGGTGATGCCGCCGCCGTGGGCCTCCACGATGCCCTTGACGATGTACAGGCCCAGCCCGGTGCCGCCGCGCTTGCTCCCCCGCCAGAAGCGGGTGAAGACGCGGCCCATCGACTCCTCGGGGATCCCGGGGCCTTCGTCGGTCACGGTGACGGCGGTTCCCTTCTCATGCGGCGCTACGTCGATGGTGACCGTTCCGTCGCCGTGGCGCACCGCATTTTCGAGGAGGTTGCCCAGGATCTGGTCGATCTTGTCCGGGTCGGCCCAGCAGTCGGGCAGCGGGCGGCTGACCCGTACGAGGAACCGCTCGGGTGCCTGGCCGTTCGCGGTGAGCGCCTGGACGTGGCGGCCGACGGCCGCGGCGAGGTCGACCGGCTGGCGGCGGACCTCCAGCCGGCCGGAGTCGATGCGGGAGATGTCGAGGAGCTCCGCGATCAGCCGGGTGACGCGGTTGGCGTCGGCGTCGACGGTCTCCAGCATCAGCCGCTTCTGGTCGTCGGTGAACCGCTCCCACTTGGCGAGCAGGGTCGCCGTGAAGCCCTTGACGGAGGTCAGCGGGGAGCGCAGCTCGTGCGCGACGGTGGCGATCAGCTCGGCGTGGCTGCGTTCGGTGCGGCGGCGGGCCTCGGTGCCGCGCAGGGTGACCACGAGGCGGCTCAGCGGGCCGGTGGGGTGCGTGCGCACGTACCGGGCGGACACCAGCACCTCGCGGCCGCCGGGCAGCAGCAGGTTCCGCTCGGGCTGGCCGCGCCGGGTGGCCAGACCCCCGTAGTGGTCGGTCAGGGCCCACCAGCGGCGGCCTTCGAGGTCCTCCAGCGGGAGCGCGCTCTCGATGCGGGCGCCGAGGGCCCGGCCGGCCGTGATGGCGGTGATCCGGGAGGCGGCCCGGTTGAAGCAGACGACGCGCCCCGCGTGGTCGGCGACGACGAGCCCGTCGGGGAGCTCGTCGGGGTCGACGGCGAAGAGGGCGTCGGGGGTGTCGGGGTCGCCGGGGGTGTCGGGGAGCCGTTCCCCGGCCGGCCCCGCGGCTCCCGCGGTCACCGGCGAGCTGTTCGTGCCGACGGTCATGTCCCCGTACCCCACATCTCCGGGTAGCTCAGTGGGCCCCCGGACGGCCACATTACTAGCTGGGGGTCACGGAGCGGCACCCTCCGGACGCCCGCTGTGCACGCGCGGACGCGTAGAGGCACACGGCGGCGGCCGTGGCGAGGTTCAGACTCTCGGCTTTTCCGTGGATCGGGACCCGTACGACGGCGTCCGCGAGCGCCCGGGTCTCCTCCGGCAGGCCCCAGGCCTCGTTGCCGAAGACCCAGGCCGAGGGACCGCCCATGGTTCCGGCGTCCAGTTCGGCGTCGAGGTCGTCCTCGCCGGCCCCGTCGGCCGCGAGGATCCGTACGCCCGCCGCCCGCAGCCCCGCCACGGCCTGCTCGACGGGGACTCCGGTGGCCACCGGGAGGTGGAAGAGGGAGCCCACGGAGGCGCGGACGGACTTGGGGTTGTAGAGGTCGACGGAGGCGTCGGTCAGCACGACCGCGTCCGCGCCCGCGGCGTCGGCGCAGCGCAGCACGGTGCCGGCGTTCCCGGGGTCACGGACGTGGGCGAGGACGGCGACGAGCTTCGGGCCGGACTTGAGGATCTCCTCGAAGGGGGAGTCCAGGAAGTGGCAGACGCCGACGAGCCCCTGCGGGGTGACCGTCTGCGAGACCTCCGCGAGCACCTCGTCGGAGGCGTAGTGCACGCGCGCCCCGCCCAGCAGCGCGGCCTCGACGATGTCGGCGTAGCGCTCGGCGGCCTCGACGGTGGCGAACAGCTCGATCAGGGTCGCGCCCTGGGACCCGCGGTGCGCGACCGCCTCGCGGACGGCCTGGGGGCCCTCGGCGAGGAACCTGCGCTCCTTGGTGCGGAAGTTCCGGCGCGCCAGCCGCCGTGCGGCGGCCACCCGCGGGGATCGGGGGGAGATCAGCTCAACGGGGGTGGGCATGGTCTCAGGGTTCTCTCTCGGGTGGTCCGGGGCGGGGTGAACGCACACGGACCCGCAGGCGAACGCCTGCGGGTCCGTGGGTGCCGGCCTCAGTGAGCGGGCCGGCTATGCCTTACGCAGCGGCCTTCGGCGCGTTGACGTCGGCCGGGAGGGCCTTCTGCGCGACCTCGACGAGCGCGGCGAACGCGTTGGCGTCGTTGACGGCCAGCTCGGCCAGGATCTTGCGGTCCACCTCGATGTTGGCGGCCTTCAGACCCTGGATGAGGCGGTTGTACGTCATGCCGTTCTGGCGGGCAGCGGCGTTGATGCGCTGGATCCACAGCTGACGGAAGTCGCCCTTGCGCTTCTTGCGGTCGTTGAAGTTGTAGACCAGCGAGTGGGTGACCTGCTCCTTGGCCTTGCGGTACAGGCGCGAACGCTGACCGCGGTAGCCGGAGGCCGCCTCGAGGATCGCCCGGCGCTTCTTGTGGGCGTTTACTGCCCGCTTGACGCGTGCCACTTTTTAACTCCTTGTAGCGGGGCCGTGGTTGTCTTCACACGGCCCGAATTCGATGGGGTCCCGGTCTTGACGTCCCGCTCCCCCGGAGGGGAAGCGGAGGGACGTCACTTGCCGAGAAGCTTCTTGATCTTCGCGGCGTCGCCGGGGGCCATCTCCGCGGTGCCGGTCAGGCGGCGGGTGACACGGGACGACTTGTGCTCGAGCAGGTGGCGCTTGCCGGCGCGCTCACGGAGCACCTTGCCGGAGCCGGTGATCTTGAAGCGCTTCTTGGAACCGCTGTGCGTCTTGTTCTTCGGCATAGCGCCGTTATCTCCTCGTCGGTGGCGCCCCCACCGGTCCTCGCGGACCGGCTGGCGGGAGCGTCATGTTGTGTGGGTGATCCGAGACGGGCTCGCCTCGGAATCAGGCCTCGGGGTTCGCCTCGGCCTCGGCCTCGGCGGCCTCGTCAGAGACGACCTCGGCGGTCTCCGCCTCGACCGGGGCGGCCTCCTCGGAGGGGGCCTCCTCGCCGGCGGCGGCGACACCCTGGCGCTCGGCCTTGCGGGCGGCCTGCGCCTCGCGGGCTTCGGCCATCGCCTCGGTCTTCTTCTTGTGCGGACCGAGAACCATGATCATGTTCCGGCCGTCCTGCTTCGGGTTCGACTCGATGAAGCCGAGGTCCTCGACGTCCGAAGCGAGGCGCTGCAGCAGTCGGTAGCCGAGCTCCGGCCGGGACTGCTCGCGACCACGGAACATGATCGTGATCTTGACCTTGTCGCCCTGCTTGAGGAACCGAACGACGTGACCCTTCTTGGTGTCATAGTCGTGCGGGTCGATCTTCGGCCGGAGCTTCATCTCCTTGATGACCGTGTGCGCCTGGTTCTTGCGCGCCTCACGGGCCTTCATGGCCGACTCGTACTTGAACTTGCCGTAGTCCATGAGCTTGCAGACCGGCGGGCGAGCGGAAGCCGCGACCTCGACCAGGTCCAGGTCGTACTCCTGCGCGAGCTCAAGCGCCTTCGCAAGCGGAACAATGCCCACCTGTTCGCCGCTGGGACCGACGAGTCGCACCTCAGGGACGCGAATCCGATCGTTGATGCGGGGCTCGGTGCTGATGGATCCTCCTCGGTAGCACCACACGGCTGTCTGGCAGACAACCGCTGACGTCTATATGTCGTCAGACCTCAACCGCGGCGGAGAACGAAAAATGCCCCGCCGGGCACAGGCAGGGGCTCCAAAACAACCGGAGCACCGCCGCGTGCAAACCGCGGGGCGCAACTCGGCGGCCTTCCATCGTCCGTACGGAACGATGGATACCGCCTGACCGGATGACCCGCCTCCCCTGAGGGTGGTCGGGTGGGAGATCGGAGCCTCCACTTGTGGGCCGGGCACACAGGTGTCCGGCCGGTCGATGTACATACTACCCCACGCGTGGCAAGGCCGCCGCACGACCTATCGTGGAGCGCATGACTGACGCGACGCCCTCCGATTCCACCACTCCCGACTACGACGAGATGACCCGCGACATCGCGGACGTCCCGGCCGTCGAGGTCATCACCACGGTGGCCGTCCACCTGCTGAGCGCCGCGGCGGTCAACCTGGGCCTGGACAAGCCGGACTCCGAGCACAAGGACCTCGACGAGGCCCGCAAGCTGATCACCGCCCTGGCGGGCCTGGTCACCGCCAGCGCCACCGAGATCAGCTCCTTCCACGCGGCCCCGCTGCGCGACGGCCTGAAGTCGCTCCAGCTGGCCTTCCGCGAGGCCTCGCTCGTCCCGGACGAGCCGGGCCAGGGCCCGGGCGAGAAGTTCACGGGTCCCGTCTACGCCTGACCCCGCCGCTCCGGATTCCGTTTCCACGCCGAAGGGCCGCCCGCGAGGTGTCGCGGGCGGCCCTTCGGCATGCGTACGGGGTCCTCAGCGCGTGAAGAGCGGTTCGCCCGGCGGGACCGGGGCGTCGGCCGGGAGCAGGGCCAGGTCCAGGCCCCGGACGAGGCGCCCGCGCAGGGTCTCGTCCGCCGCGAGGGCCTCGGCCACCCGGCGGGCGGCGGGGGCGACGGGCGCCCCCTCGGACAGCACGATGGCGAGGGTGCCGTCGGCGGTGGCCCCGCCGGGGCCCAGGTGGGCGCGGAGCACGGCCGGCTCGGCGGCCACCGCGGCCCGTACCGCCCCGCGCACGGCCGGGTCGGCCAGCGGGTCGGCGTCGGTGCGGCCCTCGGCCAGCGCGAGCAGCGCCGAGCCGGTCAGCTGGTACGGGACGGGGCCGGCCAGGTCGAGGACGATCGTGTCGGCCTTCTCGTGCACCGCGGCGGCCAGGGCCTGGTGCAGCGGGACCGCCACCGGGCGGGCCGCCGGGTCCCACAGGGCCAGCGAGGCGATGGAGGTGAAGGCGGGCAGCGCGCGGCGGTTCCCGGCCGTGAGGGTGGGGACGGCCATGTCGCTGGTCTTCTCGCGCTTGAGGCCGGTCTCCGGGTCGGTCTCGACCTCGCCCAGCATCGCCACGACCGGCACCAGCAGCCGGGCGTCCTTCAGGGCCGCGAGCAGTTCCGGCTCGCTCGCGCGGTCCTCGGCCCAGGCGGCCAGGGCCGCGCTCAGCCGGGGGTCGGCGGTGCCGTCGTCGTCGGAGAAACCGGGGTCTGGGATGTTCTTGGTCGCCACAATGACCCGACCCTATCCCGCCGGGGGGAACGGCTCCCCCGCCGCGTCCCGCCGTCCGGCGCGCGGGCGCCGGGCCAGTACGGCGGCCAGCACCAGTAGCGCCGCTCCCCCGGCGGCGGCGGCCGGGGCGGCCCGGCGGGAGCCCTGCCCGGACGCCCGGACCGGGTCGGGGCCGGGTCCGAAGAACCGCCGCCCGGCCGGGACGGCCACGGGGGCCGGGCCCTCGGGGCGCAGCGCGGCGGCGGCCTGGAGGGCGGCGAGGGGGTCGACCGTGCCGTGGCCCCGGGCGTCGTCGCGGCCGCCGGCCGGGCGGCCGGTGGCGGTGTCCTCCAGCACCCTCTTGACCTGTGCCGGGGACAGGCCCGGGTGGGCGGCCTTGACGAGGGCCACGGCGCCGGAGACGAAGGCGGCGGCGGCGCTGGTGCCCCAGCCCTCGTAGTAGGCGCGGTCCGGGTCGGCGATGACCACGTCGACGCCGGGGGCGCTGACGGTGGCGTACCAGTGGCGGGTGGAGAAGGGGGCCTTGCGGCCCTGCCGGTCGACGGCGGCGACGGCGATGACGCCGGGGTAGGCGGCCGGGTAGGAGGTGTGGTCGCCGCGTTCGCCGCCGTTGCCGGCGGAGGCGACGACGACCACGCCCTTGCCGAGGGCGTACTGGACGGCCTCGTCCTCGGCGGATTCGTGGTGGGCGGAGTCGCTGTCGTCGCCGAGCGACATGTTGATCACGTCGGCGCCGTGGTCGGCGGCCCAGCGGATGCCTTCGGCGAGGGCGCCGGACTTGCTGTCGCGGGCCTTGGCGCGGCCCGGGTCGCCCTCCTCCAGGATCACCCGGACCGGGAGGATCCTGGCGTGGGGCGCGATCCCGAGGACGCCCTGGGAGCGGTCGGGGCCGTGTCCGTGGCCCGCGATGATGCTGGCCATCGCCGTGCCGTGGCGGGCCCAGGCGCGGTCGCCGCGCCCGGCGCCCATGCCGACGAGGTCGGTGCCGTCGAGGACCTGGCCGTCGAGGTCGGGGTGGGTGGAGTCGACGCCGGTGTCGAGGACGGCGACGGTGATCCCGTCGCCCTGGGTGATGCCCCAGGCCTCCTCGGCCCGCAGGGCCTGCAGCCCCCACTGGCGGTCGCGGATGGTGTCGGCGACCGCGGGCGGGGCCCCGGCGGCCACCAGCAGGGCGGCGAGAACCGCGGCGGCACCGACGGCCCGGAGCCCGGGCCCGCGCGCGGGGGTCGGGGGGGTGGTGCGGGGCATCAGGGGGTCTCCTGGCGGGGCTGCCCTGGGGCGGCGGCCCGCGCGGTGGGCTCGGTGCCGGGGGGTGCGGCGAGGGCGCCGAGGGCGCGTTCGACGCGGACCGCGAGGGCCTTGGCCTCGTGGCCGAGGCCCGCTTCGGCGACGGTGCCGGTGGCTCCCGGGCGGGCCGCCTCCTCGGCGGGGACCGGGGCGTCCATGGCGCGGCCGTCGGCGAAGGCGGAGACGGCGTAGACGACGGCGGGGGCCTCGGCGACGACGCCGGCGGTCCAGGCGGCCCGGCGGGAGTCGGCGTACTCGTAGGCGGGCGGGGCGGGGAGGCGGCCGCGCAGGCCGTCCATCACCTTGGCGTCGGCGGGGGTGAAGACCAGGCCGACGGTGATCAGGGAGCTGCGGGTGGAGTCGGTGTAGGTGGCGCGGAGCACGCGGGTGCAGCGGGCGGCGGCCAGCGCGGCGCGCCAGTCGGCGGGCAGGACGGCGCAGTCGGCGTCGGGGGCGAGGGCGATCCGGGTCCAGGTCCGGCTGGAGGCACCGGGCCCGGCCTCGCGGTCCTCCAGTACGGGGGGCAGGAGTCCGTCCACGGGGGCCGTGTGCCAGAGCGACGCGGCCTTGCGGTAGGCGGCGTCGGGGGGCAGTGGGTGGTGGTCGGCGCGGTAGCGGCTCCAGGTGGTGGCGGCGCGTCCGGCGAGGAGGGCGGAGCCGAGGAGGGCGCAGAGGACGGCGGCGGTGACGCGGGCCGGGTGGCGGCGGGGCCGCGTGGCCGGGGGCGGCGGCGGTCCGGGGTCGTCGAGGACCTCGGTCCGCGGTGTCGTCGTGGTCATGCGGCGGCTCCGCCCCCCGTTCCGTACGGCTGCCTGCCCGTACTCTACGGGGCCGCCGCCCCGGCCCGGGCGGGGACGGGTGGGGGGCCGGGCCGGCCCGACCCCTACCCGTCGGTACGGCCGTCTGGCAAGCTGCCGCCCATGACTTCGGACCGGGCCCGGTACGACCGGGCGACCGCGCGTCTCGACGCGCCCCTGGCCATCGTGGACCTGGACGCCTTCGACGCGAACGCCGACGATCTGGTGCGGAGGGCGGGCGGGAAGCCGGTCCGGGTCGCCAGCAAGTCCGTGCGCTGCCGGGCGCTCCTCGAACGGGTGCTGGCCCGGCCGGGGTTCGCGGGGATCATGTCGTACACCCTCGCCGAGTCGCTGTGGCTGGCGCGGTCCGGGTTCGAGGACGTGCTGCTCGCCTATCCGTCGGCGGACCGGGCCGGGTTCGGGGAGCTGGCGGGTGACGCGAAGCTCGCCGGGGCGGTGACCGTGATGGTCGACGACGCGGCGCAGCTGGACCTGATCGACCGTTCGCGTTCGGGCGGGGCGGAGGAGATCCGGGTCTGCCTGGAACTGGACACCTCCCTGCGGCTGTTGGGCGGGCGGGTGCGGGTGGGGGCGCGGCGTTCGCCGCTGCGGGAGCCCGGGCAGCTGGCGGAGCTGGCGCGGGCGGTGGCGGCCCGGCCGGGGTTCCGGGTGGTGGGGCTGATGGCGTACGAGGGGCACGTGGCCGGGGTCGGGGACGCGGTGGCCGGGCGGCCGGTGCGGTCGCGGATGATCCGGCTGATGCAGGGCGCGGCCCGCCGGGAGCTGGCGGGGCGGCGGGGCGAGGTGGTGCGGGCCGTGCGGTCGGTGGTGCCGGACCTGGAGTTCGTCAACGGCGGTGGTACGGGGAGCGTGGCGGAGACGGCGGCCGAGGAGGCGGTGACGGAGGTCGCCGCGGGTTCGGGGCTGTACGTGCCGCGGCTGTTCGACAACTACACGTCGTTCCGGGGTCGTCCGGCGGCGCTGTTCGCGCAGCCGGTGGTGCGCCGGCCGGGGGTGGGGGTGGTGACCGTGCTGGGCGGCGGCTATCCGGCGTCGGGGGCGGCGGGGGCCGACCGGCTCCCGGTGCCGTACCTGCCCGCGGGGCTGCGCTACGACCCGCAGGAGGGGGCGGGCGAGGTGCAGACCCCGCTGCTGGGCGGCCCGGCCGACGACCTGCTGATCGGCGACCGGGTCTGGTTCCGGCACGCGAAGGCCGGGGAGCTGTGCGAGCGGTTCGACACCCTCCACCTGGTGGAGGGCGACCGGGTGACCGCGTCCGTCCCGACCTACCGGGGCGAGGGGCTCACGTTCCTGTAGGAGGCGGTCCTGTAGGGCGGGGTCCTCTGGGGGACGGTCAGAAGACGGTGTCCGTCTGGTCCGGGACGATGCTGGTGTCGGCCCGGCGGACGGGGGCCGGCGTGCCGTCGTGGTCGGTGTAGCCGGTGGTGGAGCAGGGGTAGGGGCCGGTCTTCTGCTTCTTCGGCTCGATGAACATCGGGTTCACGATCCACTTGCCGTCGCTGTTGTCGTAGGCGCGGCACATGAGTTCGTTCTTGTTGCGGTTGACGACCAGGCGCAGGGCGGTGGCGTCGCGCAGGAAGGTGACGTCGGTGTCGGAGTCGCCGGCCGCGAAGACCTGGCGGCGGGCGGCGGGCTGGACCTTCTCGGCGGCCGCGCCGCGGACGCCGAAGACCTCCTTGTTGATCCAGCAGCGCTTGCCGTCGACGTAGGTGATCATCGAGTCGGCTCCGTCGGGGACGGTTCCGCAGCCCTGGAGGTGGGTGGTCAGCTTGCCGTCGCGGGTGGTGTTGCGGATGCCGATGACGTGGTCGGGGGCGACGCCGACGCCCTGGGCCCAGACCTCGACGACGGGCTGCGGGGAGGCGGAGCTGATCCAGACGTCGAAGCCGGCGCGCCGGAGGTTCTTGATGAGGTCGCGCTGCTGGTCGTAGTAGCGGACCCAGCCGGTGGCGGTGGTGGTTCCGACCTGCTGCTTGGTGCCGATGGGCGCGGCGAGGTTCTCGGTGCGGGCGGCGGCGGCGAAGCCGCGGACCTGGCTCGGGGTCCAGCCCTGCATGAGCTGCGGCAGCCAGGCGTAGGCGGGCTCGGTGGTGCGGTGGTCCCAGCCGGCGAAGGCGGCGGCGCCGGTGCGGGTGGCGGAGCCGCCGTAGACGGAGTTGATCTCGTCGGCGCAGGCGGCGCCCTGGGGGGTGCCGGTGGGCAGGGGGGCGCCGGGGCGGGCGAGGGGGGCGCAGGCGGTGGTGAGGGCCTGGGCGGCGGCGGGGGTGAGGTAGCGGCTGGTGCCCTTCCAGTCGGCGGGCTGGCGGATCTTCCCGTTGCGCAGGAGCCAGAACATGGTGGCGTCGCCGACGTCGTTCTTGACGACGGTGTTGTCCCAGTCGAAGACGGCGACGGGCTTGTTGCGGCTGGGGCGGTAGGGGTTGCAGCTGCCGTACTGGTCGATGAGCTGCTGGAGCCGGGCCTGGTTGTCCCCGTACCAGCCGGAGGCGAGCCCGGGGGTGGTGCAGGCGTGGTGTGCGGCCTGGGCGGGGGCGGCGGCGGTGAGGGCGCCGGCGGCTATCGCGAGGGCGGCGCCTGCCGCCTGGAGCCGGCGGCGGGTGGTGGGTCGGGTCACGGGGGTGGGCACTCCTGGTTCTCTTACAAGATCGTCGGGGACGGTAGAGCACGACAGCCGGGCGTCGTGCGACGCCCGGCTGTCGTGGGGATGGTGTCGGGATGAACGTTGGGTGACGACGGATCCGGCCCTCGGGGGTCCGTCGCCGGGGCCCGCTACAGCGGGGTGACGTACGCGCCCGAGATGCCGCCGTCGACGAGGAAGTCGGTGGCGTTGATGAAGGAGGAGTCGTCGCTGGCGAGGAAGGCGACGGCGGCCGCGATCTCGGTGGGTTCGGCGAAGCGGCCGAGCGGGATGTGCACGAGGCGGCGGGCGGCCCGCTCGGGGTCCTTGGCGAACAGCTCCTGGAGCAGCGGGGTGTTGACGGGTCCCGGGCACAGGGCGTTGACGCGGATGCCCTCGCGGGCGAACTGGACGCCGAGTTCGCGGGACATGGCGAGGACGCCGCCCTTGGAGGCGGTGTAGGAGATCTGGGAGGTGGCGGCGCCCATGATGGCCACGAAGGAGGCGGTGTTGATGATGGAGCCGCGGCCCTGGCGCTGCATGTAGGGGAGGGCGGCCTTGCAGCAGAGGTAGACGGAGGTGAGGTTGACGTCCTGGACGCGGCGCCAGGCGTCGAGCTCGGTGGTGAGGATGGAGTCGTCGTCCGGGGGCGAGATGCCCGCGTTGTTGAAGGCGATGTCGACGGAGCCGTAGGTGTCGAAGGCCGTCTTGAACAGGGCGTCGACCTGCTCCTTGTCGGTGACGTCGACCTGGACGAACAGGCCGCCGACCTCTTCGGCGGCGGCCTTGCCGGCGGCGGGGTCGACGTCGGCGCAGACGACGTTGGCGCCCTCGGAGGCCAGGCGGCGGGCGGTGGCGAGGCCGATGCCGCTGCCGGCTCCGGTGATGACGGCGGTGCGGCCGACGAGGCGGCGGCAGATGATCTCTTCGTTCGACATGCTGGTCAGGCCTCCGTGCTGATGAAGACGTTCTTGGTCTCGGTGAATGCGGTGAGGGCGTCGGGTCCGAGCTCGCGGCCGAGTCCGGACTGCTTGTATCCGCCGAAGGGGGTCCAGTAGCGGACGCTGCTGTGGGAGTTGACGGAGAGGTTGCCGGCCCGGACGGCGCGGGACACGCGCAGGGCGCGGCCGACGTCGCGGGTCCACAGGGAGCCGGAGAGTCCGTACTCGGTGGCGTTGGCGAGGCGTACGGCGTCCTCCTCGTCCTCGAAGGGCAGGACGACGGCGACCGGCCCGAAGACCTCCTCGGCGGCCACGGGCGCGGTGGGGTCGACGTCCGTGACCAGGGTCGGCGGGTACCAGAAGCCGGGGCCCTCGGGGGCCTTGCCGCGGACGGCCGTGAGGTCGTCGGTGACGTACGAGCGGACGCGTTCCAGCTGGGCGGCGGAGATGAGCGGGCCCATCTGGGTCTTCTCGTCGAGCGGGTCGCCGACGACGACGGACTCGACGGCGGGGACGACGAGGTCGAGGAAGCGGTCGTAGACGGAGCGCTGGACGAGGATCCGGGTGCGGGCGCAGCAGTCCTGGCCGGTGTTGTCGAGGTAGGCCATGGGGGCGGCGGCCGCCGCCGTCTCCAGGTCGGCGTCGGCGAAGACGATGTTGGGGCTCTTGCCGCCGAGTTCGAGGGTGACCCGCTTCACCCGGTCGGCGCACTTGGACATGATCTGCTTGCCGACCCGGGTGGAGCCGGTGAAGACGATCTTCGCGATGCCGGGGTGTTCGACGAGGGCGTCGCCGGTGACCGCTCCGTGGCCGGGGAGCACCTGGAAGAGGTGTTCGGGGATCCCGGCTTCGAGGGCGAGTTCGGCGAGGCGCAGGGCCGTGAGGGGGGTGGTCTCGGCGGGCTTGAGGATGACGGCGTTGCCGGCGGCGAGGGCGGGTGCCAGGCCCCAGGCGGCGATCGGCATGGGGAAGTTCCAGGGGGCGATCACGCCGATGACGCCGAGGGGTTCGAGGAAGGTGACGTCGATGCCGCCCGCGACGGGGATCTGGCGGCCGGAGAGGCGTTCGACTCCCCCGGCGGCGAAGTCCAGCAGGTCGCGGACGTTGCCGGCCTCCCAGCGGGCGTTGCCCAGGGTGTGGCCGGCCTCGCGGACCTCCAGGCGGGCCAGTTCCTCGATGTGTCCGTCGACGACCGCGGCGAAGCGGCGCAGGATCCGGGCCCGGTCGGCGGGGGCGGCGGCGGCCCAGCCGCGCTGGGCGGCCGTGGCGCGTGCGACGGCGGCGTCGACCTCGTCCCGTGTGGCGGCCGGGACGGTGGCGACGAGTTCCTCGGTGGCCGGGTTGAGCACCCTCAGGTGGGAGGGGTCCAGCGCTTCGGACACGTGGTGCCTTTCTGGGGTGGGTGCGGTGGGTGCGGCGCGGCGCGGGTTACAGGCGTTCGAAGGAGCGGCGGCGCTCCCAGTCGGTGACCGCGGAGTCGTAGGCGTCGAGTTCGACGCGGGCCATGTTGCGGTAGTGGGCGACGACCTCGGGGCCGAAGGCGGCCTTGGCGATCTCGCTGTTCTCCCAGAGTTCCGCGGCCTCGCGCAGGGTGGCGGGGACGTGGGCGAAGTCGGCGGTGTAGGCGTTGCCGGCGCAGGCCTCGGGGAGTTCGAGGCGGTTCTCGACGCCGTAGAGACCGGCCGCGACCAGGCCGGCGACGGCCAGGTAGGGGTTGACGTCGCCGCCGGGGAGGCGGTTCTCGAAGCGCATGGAGCGGCCGTGGCCGACCACTCGGAGGGCGCAGGTCCGGTTGTCCACGCCCCAGGCGACGGCGGTGGGGGCGAAGGATCCCGGCCGGAAACGCTTGTACGAGTTGATGTTGGGGGCGTAGAGAAGGGAGAAGTCGCGCAGCGCCGCCAGCTGGCCGGCCAGGAAGTGCCGCATCAGCGGTGACATGCCCCCTGGTCCGTCGCCGGCCATGGCGTTGCGTCCGTCGGCGTCGGTGAGCGAGAGGTGGATGTGACAGGAGTTGCCCTCGCGCTCGTCGAACTTGGCCATGAAGGTGAGCGAGACGCCTTCCTGGGAGGCGATCTCCTTGGCCCCGGTCTTGTAGACGGAGTGCTGGTCGCAGGTGGTGAGCGCCTCGTCGTAGCGGAAGGCGATCTCGTGCTGGCCGAGGTTGCACTCGCCCTTGGCGGACTCGACGGTCAGGCCGGCGGTCTGCATCTCGTTGCGGATGCGGCGCAGCAGGGGTTCGATGCGGCCGGTGCCGAGGACGGAGTAGTCGATGTTGTACTGGTTGGCCGGGGTCAGGGCGCGGTAGTCGGCGTTCCAGGCCTGTTCGTAGGTGTCCTGGAAGACCATGAACTCCAGCTCGGTGCCGACCATGGCGGTGTAGCCCTGTTCGGCGAGGCGGTCGAGCTGCCGGCGCAGGATCTGGCGGGGAGCGGCGACGACGGGGGTGCCGTCGTGCCAGGCGAGGTCCGCGAGGACGAAGGCGCTGCCGGGGTTCCAGGGGATGCGGCGGAGGGTGGCGAGGTCGGGGTGCATGGCGAAGTCGCCGTAGCCCCGGTCCCAGGAGGACATCTCGTATCCGTCGACGGTGTTCATGTCGGTGTCGACGGCGAGGAGGTAGTTGCAGCCCTCGGTGCCGTGGGCGAGGACCTCGTCGAGGAAGAACTGTGCGGCGAACCGCTTGCCCTGGAGGCGTCCCTGCATGTCGGGGAAGGCCAGGACGACTGTGTCGATCTCACCGCTGGCTACGAGGGCGCGGAGCTCCTCGGGGGCGAGCGGCGGCTTGCGGTCTACCACGGGGATCTCTCCTTCGGTGAGCCGAGGAGGCCTAAGGTATTGAACAGAACCATTGCTTGGGAAGGGGAGGAGCGGAGATGACCGACACGGCGGGCGACGGGGGCTCGATCGCGCGGCTGAATCCCGTGCTGCGGCAGGTGCGGGCGGGCAACGGTTTCGAGGAGGCGCTCGAACAGATCCTCCAGGTGGTCCGCCTCGGCCTGGTGCCGGGCGGGGAACGGCTGCCGCCCGAGCGGGAGTTGGCCGAGCGGATGGGGATCAGCCGGGTCACCCTGCGCGAGGTGCTGAAGGTGCTCCAGGACCAGGGTCTGGTCGAGGCCCGGCGCGGCCGGTACGGGGGCACGTTCGTGCTGGCCCGTCCCGACACCCCGGCCGGCGCCGCCGAGGAGGAGCTGCGCCGGCGCGTGGCGGGGGTGGACATCGAGGACGTGCTGCGCTTCCGGGAGGTCCTGGAGGTGGGCGCGGCCGGGCTGTGCGCCGCGCAGGGGCTCGGCGAGGAGGACGCCGAGCGGCTGCTGGGCGCGCTCGCCGCCACCCACGACGCCCCGCTCGCCGAGTACCGCCGCCAGGACACCCTCTTCCACCTGACCCTGTGCGAACTGGCCGGCTCGGCCAGCCTGACGGCCCAGTACGCGGCCGTCCGGGCCCGGGTCAACGACCTGCTGGACTGCATCCCGCTGCTGGTGCGCAACCTGGAGCACTCCCAGCAGCAGCACAGCGCCCTGGTGGAGGCGGTGCTGGAGCGGGACGCGGAGGCGGCGCGGGCGGTGATGCGCGAGCACTGCTGCGGTACGGCGGCCCTGCTGCGCGGGTTCCTCGCCTGAGTGTGACGGGTGAGGTTCTCGTTACCTCCGTTTTACGCAGGGGTCTTGCGCGCTCCACGTCCTTGACGCAAAGGTACGCAGCGAAACCTTTCCCCCTGGGCAGGAGCGCACATGGCCGAAGACCTTTCCACCGCGCCCGCATCACCCGCCGTCGGGGACGCCGACGCGGAGTACCTCCAGCGCCGGACCCTGCGCCGCGGCAGCGCCGGCTGGCTGCTGCTGACCGGGCTCGGCGTCGCCTACGTCGTCTCCGGGGACTACTCCGGCTGGAACGTGGGCCTGTCCAAGGGCGGCTTCGGCGGGCTGGCCGTCGCCACGGTGCTCATGGGCGCCATGTACGCCTGCCTGGTCTTCTCCCTCGCCGAACTGTCCACCATCCTGCCCACGGCGGGCGGCGGCTACGGCTTCGCCCGCCGCGCGCTGGGCCCCTGGGGCGGCTTCCTCACCGGTACCGCCATCCTGATCGAGTACGTCCTCGCCCCGGCGGCCATCGTCATCTTCATCGGCGACTACGTCGAATCCCTGGGCCTGTTCGGCCTGACCTCCGGCTGGCCCGTCTACCTCGGCTGCTTCGTGATCTTCATCGGGGTCCACCTGTGGGGCGTGGGCGAGGCCCTGCGCTTCAGCCTCGTCGTCACGGCCATCGCCGTCGCCGCCCTGCTGGTCTTCGCCTTCGGCGCCCTCACGGACTTCGACGCGGGCTCCCTGGACAACATCCCGGTGGACGCGGGTGCGTTCGGATCGAGCTCCTGGCTGCCCTTCGGCGTCCTCGGCATCTGGGCCGCCTTCCCCTTCGGCATGTGGTTCTTCCTCGGCGTCGAGGGAGTGCCGCTCGCGGCGGAGGAGGCCAAGGACCCGGTCCGCTCCATGCCGAAGGCCCTCGCCATCTCCATGGGCATCCTCACCCTCCTGGCCCTGATCACCTTCCTCGCCGCCACCGGGGCCCAGGGCGCCGACGCCGTGAAGTCCGCCGGCAACCCCCTGGTGGTGGCGCTGGAGGGGGACGGCGGCCCGACGGCGCTGAGCCGCTTCGTCAACTACGCGGGCCTCGCGGGCCTGGTCGCCTCCTTCTTCTCCCTCATCTACGCCGGCTCCCGCCAGCTCTTCGCCCTCTCCCGCGCCGGATACCTGCCCCGCTTCCTGTCGCTGACCTCGAAGCGCAAGGCCCCGTACCTCGGACTGGTGATCCCCGGCGCCATCGGTTTCGCCCTCGCGGCGGCCACCGGCAACGGGGCGCGGATGCTGAACGTCGCGGTGTTCGGGGCGACCATCTCCTACGCCCTGATGGCCCTCTCCCACATCGTGCTGCGCCGCCGCGAGCCGGACCTGGAGCGGCCGTACCGCACCCCCGGAGGGGTCCTGACCTCGTCCGTCGCCTTCGTCCTCGCCCTCTCGGCGCTGGTCGCCACCTTCCTGGTCGACATCGACGCGGCCCTCATCGCCCTCGCGGTGTACGCCGTCGCCCTCGCCTACTTCGCCTTCTACAGCCGCCACCGGCTCGTGGCCTCGGCACCCGAGGAAGAGTTCGCCGCGCTGGCGGAAGCCGAGGCGGAGTTGACCCGCGACTGAAATCCTGACCCCGCACCCCCCGCTCCGCCGTCCGTCCTGCACCACCCTGGAGGTAACACCGTGCCCAGGCCGCTCATCGGCATCACGACCTACGTGGAGGAATCCACCCGCTACGGGGCGTGGGACCTGCCCACCTCCCTCGTCCCGACCGGCTACTACGAGCTGGTCCAGGCGGCGGGCGGCGCGGCCGTGCTGCTGCCCCCGGACGAATCGGAACGGGCGGCGGAGGTGCTGGGACGGCTGGACGGGCTCATCGTCTCCGGCGGCCCCGACGTGGACCCCGTCCGGTACGGGGCGGCGCGCGACCCCCGTACGGGCGCACCCGCCACGGTCCGCGACGAGTGGGAACTGGCCCTGATCGGCGCCGCCCTGGACGGCGGGATCCCGCTGCTGGGCATCTGCCGGGGCATGCAGGCCCTGAACGTGGCCCTCGGCGGCACCCTCATCCAGCACATCGACGGCCACGTCCACACCCCGGGCGTCACCTCCTGGCACCCCGTCACCCCCGTGGCGGGCACCCGGTACGCGGAGCTGGTGCCGGAGGTCGCGGACGTCCCGACGTACCACCACCAGGCCGTGGACCGCGTCGGCCGGGGGCTGGTCGTCTCGGCGTACGCCGAGGACGGCACCGTCGAGGCCGTCGAGGACCCCGACCGGTCGAAGTGGGTCGTGGGCGTGCAGTGGCACCCCGAACGGGACAAGGACACCCGGGTGATGGCCTCCTTCATCGAGGCGGCCGCCGCCCTGCGGGCGGTACCGGTCTCCTGACACGGCGCGGGCCACGCGGGGCGCCCCCGCGCGTGGCCCGCGGGCACGAATGGCCCTCCCGGCGGACGGCGCGCACCCTGGAAGGGTGCGGACGGAAGACTACGGAGCGGCCACCGGCCGGCTCTCCGGGTTCCTGGAGAACCCGGTCGTCGGGATGGCGCCGTGGATCGTCTTCTCCCTGCTGGTCGGCCCGGGACGGTTCGAGATCGCGGTCGGCGTCGCCCTGGCGATCATCGTCGTCCTGGTCGTGGCGGGCCGGATGGTGCACCGGGGCAGCTCGTGGAAGCTGCTGGAGGTGGCCGACGTGGTGTTCTTCGCCGCTCTGGCCGTCATCGGCGCCCTGGCGGGCGAGGGCACCCTGCGCTGGCTGGAGACGTACGCGGGCGAGGTCTCCAACCTGGCCCTGACGGCGATCGCCTTCGGCTCGATGGCCGTCCGGATGCCCTTCACCCTCCAGTACGCCCGCGAGCAGACCGACCCCTCGCTGTGGCACGCGCCCGCCTTCCTGCGCACCAACTACGTGATCACCGGGGTGTGGGGGCTGGCCTTCCTGGTGGCGGCCCTGGCGGGCGGCTTCGGGGACCTGGTCCTGCGCAACCCCGACAACATCTGGACCGGCTGGATCATCCAGATCCTGGCGATCGTCGCCGCCCTGCGCTTCACCGCCTGGTACCCGGGGGTCGTCCGGGCCCGCGCCCGGGGCGAGCCCGGACCGGGGCGGGCCTCGCTGCTGCTGCCGCTGGCGGGGCTGCTGGTGCCGATCGGGATCGCGGTGCTGGTGTTCGACGGGAACGTGTGGTGGCTGGGGGTGGCCCTGATCGTGGCGGGCGGACTGCTGACGAAGGCCCTCGGGCGGTCCGAGGGCCAAGCCGCGGCCGGCGGACCGGAAGGATCCTGAACGGCCGCCGCCGGACCCGGGCCGGGTCCGGCGGGAGCCCTGCGGGTCAGCTGCTGAAGACCACCGACCGGAACTTCAGCCGTTCCGAGCCGCGGCCCGTCAGCGGGCGCAGCGAGAAGTAGTCGCCCTCGCAGTCCGGTTCGGTGAACACCGTCGCGGTCGCGGTGGTCCGGTTGCGCGGCGAGTGCGCGGGCTCGCTGGCGCTGGGGTCGGCCGCCTCGGGGATGTTGTGGCACTCCGCGCCCGCAGGGTCGATCAGGTCCGCATGCTGCGTGCCGCCGTTCGGGCCGTGGTAGGCGTACTCGAACACCCCGGTCGCCGCCGAGGCGGACGTCGGAACGGTCAGCAGGAGCGTGAAGGCGCCGAAAGCGGCGAGGGCGGCATGGCGAAGACGCATCGGGGGATCCCATCGGAGAGCGGAAAGCTGCGGGAGTCACCTTTCCGACGCCCGCCGTCGCGGTCACGTGACGGCCCGCGCCGAAACGATCCGCCCTCACCCCAACGGCCCCGCCGCGCGGAACGGCCCCCGCCCTCGGCGACGGCGCTACCGCCGGGTCAGCGACAGCAGGTCCCGCGCCGGCCCCGCCGGGCGGGCGCCCGCCGGCCAGACCGCCCTCAGGGCACGGCCGAGCGGGGCGCCCGGCACCGGGACCTCCACCAGCCGGCGCGCCGCCAGCTCCTCGCCCAGGGCCAGCTCCGACAGGACGCACGGCCCGGCCCCGCTGAGCGCCGCCGCCTTGACGGCGGTGGTCGAGGCCAGCTCCAGCAGCGGCCGGGCCAGCCCGCCGGACGGGGCCAGCGCGGCGTCGAGCACCTGCCGGGTCCCCGAGCCCCGCTCGCGCAGGATCAGCGGCGCCCCGGCCAGCTCCGCCGGTTCCACCCCCTTCGAGCGCCGCGCCCAGGGGTGGTGCGGGGCCACCGCCACCACCAGGCGGTCCTGGGCGATGACGGCCGAGTCCAGCCCGTCCGGGACGCCCATGCCCTCCACGAAGCCGAGGTCGGCCTCGTGCGCGAGCACCCGCTGGGCCACGTCGGCGGAGTTCCCGGCGTGCAGGGAGACCGCCGTGTCGGGCCGCTCCCCGCGCAGGGCGATCAGCCAGCCCGGCAGCAGGTACTCGGCGATGGTCATGCTGGCCGCCACCCGCAGCCGCGAGTCCCGCCGCCCGCGCAGGGCCTGCGCGCCCGCGTCGAAGGCCTCGGCCGCCTCCACCACCCGCCGGGCCCAGTCCGTGACCAGCGCGCCCTCGGCCGTCAGCGTCGAGCCGCGCGGGGAGCGGTCCACCAGGGCGACGCCGAGGCGGCTCTCCATGGCCCGGATCCGGCTGCTCGCCGCCGGCTGCGTGATGCCCAGGCGGCGGGCCGCGCCGCTCAGGCTGCCGACCCGGGCCACCGCGAGCAGCAGCTCCAGCGCGCCCAGGTCCGGCACGCGGTGTGCGAGCGGAACCGTCTCCTCGTTACCCATAACATCAGTTTATGGCCTTATAGACGTGCGGCCTCTGCCGTACGGCCCTGCCCGACGGGACGCTGGACCCATGGCCACCACCCTCGTGCGACCCCGCACCGTCACAGAAATCGCGCCCCGGGCCCACAAGGCCCCCGCGCTGCGCCACCTCGGCCCCAACTGGTACGCCTCCGTCATGGGTACGGCGATCATCGCGAACGCCGGGGCCACCCTCCCCTACCAGCTCCCGGGCCAGCGCGTGGCCTGCCAGCTCGTCTGGGCGCTGTCCGCCGTGGCCCTCGCCGTCCTGCTGACCGCCCGCGCCGGGCACTGGCTGCACCACCGCGACCAGGCCCGCGCCCACCTCCTCGACCCCGCCGTGGCCCCCTTCTACGGGTGCCTGGCGATGGCCCTGCTGGCCGTCGGCGGCGGCACCCTCATCGTCGGCAAGGACCTGATCGGGACCCCCGCCGCCCTCGCCGTCGACACCGTGCTGTTCACCGCCGGCACCGTGATCGGCCTGGTCATGGCCGTCGTGGTGCCCTACCTGATGGTGGTCCGGCACAAGGTGGAGGCCTCGCAGGCCAGCCCCGTCTGGCTGCTGCCCGTGGTCTCCCCCATGGTCTCCGCCGCCGTCGGCCCCCTGCTGGTCCCCCACCTGCCCGCCGGGCAGCCCCGCGAGGCCCTGCTGATGGCCTGCTACGCCATGTTCGGCGTGAGCCTCATGGCCACCCTGCTGCTGCTCCCCCTGGTCTTCGGCCGGCTGATCGTGAGCGGCCCCCTGCCCCTGGCGCTGACCCCCGCCCTCTTCCTGGTCCTGGGCCCCCTGGGGCAGTCCACCACCGCCGTGAACCAGCTCGCCGACGTGGCCCCCGGCGCCATCGACGCCCCCTACGCCCAGGCCCTCGGCGCCTTCGCCGTCGTCTACGGGGTGCCCGTCATGGGCTTCGCCCTGCTGTGGCTGGCCCTGGCCGCCTCGATGCTGGTCCGGGCCGCCCGGGGCGGCATGGGCTTCGCGATGACCTGGTGGGCGCTGACCTTCCCCGTCGGCACCTGCGTCACCGGCGCCGCCGGGCTGGCCCGCCACACCGGGCTGGACGCCTTCGCCTGGCTGGCCGCCGCCCTGTTCCTGGGCCTGGTCACCGCCTGGCTGCTGGCCGCCGTCCACACCCTGCGCGGGCTGTTCAGCGGCCGGCTGCTGCCGAAGACCGCCTGAGCGCCGCCGCCAGCACCGCCGGGGCCTCGGCCAGCGAGGGCCCGTACCAGGTGAGGTGGCGGCCGCTGACCAGGGCGGCCCGCAGGCCGGGGAAGGCCTCCGGGCCGTCCCCGGCCGTGAAGGCGTACGGCTCGTCCGGGAGCACCACGAGGTCACAGCCGCTCGCCGACAGTTCGGCGAGCGGCACCCTCGGATACCGCTCGGGGTGCCCGGCGTAGGCGTTGCGTACCCCCAGCCGGGCCAGGAGGTCGCCCGCGAAGGTGTCCCGGCCCAGCACCATCCACGGCCGCCGCCAGATCGGCACGAAGGCCGTCAGCTCCCCGACGGGTTCCACCGCCGCCCAGGCCTCCTCGGCCCGGTCCAGCCACTCGGGCCGCTCCAGCCCCAGCGCCCCCACCAGCAGCCGGTCCAGCTCGGAGAAGGCCTGCGGCAGGTCGCGGACCTCGGTGACCAGCACCTCCAGGCCGGCCGCGCGCAGCTCCGCCAGGTCGGGGGCCCGGTTCTCCTCCTCGTTGGCGATCACCAGGTCGGGGCGCAACTCGACGACGGCCCGTACGTCCGGGTTCTTCGTGCCCCCGATCCGCACCGCGTCCCGCAGGTCCGCCGGATGCGTGCACCAGTCGGTCACCCCGGCGAGCAGGCCCGGCGCGCTCACCGCGACCGCTTCGGTCAGGGAGGGCACGAGCGAGACGACGCGCACCGGCTCAGTGCCCCGGGGACGGCGGCTCGGAGGTGGCGTGGATGTGGTCGCCGACCGCCACGACGAGGAGCCTGGTGTCCTCGCTGGTGGCCCTCCAGCGGTGGCGCACCCCGCCGGACAGGAACAGCGCGTCCCCCTCCTCCAGCCGGTACGCCCGCCCCTCGGCCTCCACCTGGCAGGCCCCGGCGACCACGTACATCAGCTCGTCGTTGCGGTGCTGGTACTCGCGGCCGGCGTCCTGGTCGCCGTTGAACTCCAGCGCGTGCAGCTGGTGGTGGCCGCGTACGAGGGGACGCACGCCGCCCACCGGTCCCAGCCCGGAGTCGTCCCCGGCCCGCACCAGGTCCACCGTGCGGGCCGTGTCGGAGGCGGCGAGCAGGTCGACCGCCGTGGTCTCCAGGGCGTCGGCGACCCGCTCCAGCGAGCGCATGCTGGGGCGGGCGCGCTCGTTCTCTATCTGGCTCAGGAAGGGCACGGAGAGTCCGCTGCGCGCCGACACCGCGGCCAGCGTCAGGTGGAGCGCCCGGCGCCGCTTGCGCACGGCGACGCCCACCCGCAGCGGCTGCTCCTTGGCGTCCTTCTCCTTGTCGTTCACGTCGAGGCCGCCGCCCGCCCGGGCGAGGCCGTACTCCGTGCCGTCCGTGGCGTCCGCGATGTTCCCGTCTTCCTTGCCGTTCATGTCGGGGCTGCCCTCCCCTACCCGTGGTCGCACATCGGTGTGCTGTAAGCACCTTACGCAGCAACCGCCCCCGGATTCGCGCGCAAGGGACCTCCGGGCCGTTCCACGGCCGATTCCCGTACCCGTCCTGTTACCCTGCGTGGCCTTCGCCGGCCCGCCACAGCACACGGTCGCCGTCGAGGATCACGACGTCCCCGCCGGGGCGGACCAGCAGCCGGGCGCCGGGGTGGCCGGTGGTGCCGCTGCTCCAGACGGCCTTGCCGTCGGCGTCGCGCACGGTGAGCTCGCCGTCGCGGGAGAAGGCGGCCTCGCTCCCCTTGCCCGCGGTGCCCGCGCTCCAGCGGTGGGCGCCGGAGGGGTCGAGGAGGACGAGGTCCCCGTCGGCCCCGAGGGTCAGCCGGGCGTCGCCCGCGTCGAGGACGTCGCCGGCGCGCAGCACCGTGCCGGCGTGGACCTCCACGGAGACGTCGAGCCTGCCCTCGGCCAGCTCCCGCAGGGCGGGGATCGAGGGGGTGAAGGCGTAGAGGGCGCCCTCGGTGCGGATGAACCGGCCGAAGCGCAGGGTGGTGGCGCGGCCGCCGCTCCCGGACTCGCTCTCGAAGGTGACGGGTGAGCCGGGGCCGAGGACGGGGTCGGCGCCGGTGCGCGGGTTGCGGCCGGCCGGGAAGTCGGGCTCGTTGATCCACTGCTTGGCCACGAACTCGAACTGCTGGACCAGGTCGGCCTGGTAGCCGATGAACACCAGCCCGCGCGAGGCCCCGTTCGTGCCCCGGCCGGACTCCTGGGCCGGGTCGTAGGCGGGCCCGTACGGGATGCCGCGCCGGATGATGCGGTGGCCGTCGGTCACGGCGGGGTCCAGCGGGGGCCGGCCGAGGGCGGGGACGAGGCCGTCGCGCGGGTTGCCCTTGCGGATGTGCGCGAAGAGGGGGGTGTGCCAGCCCTGCGGGTCGTCGCGGTAGGAGACGGCGGTCGGGCCGGTGCCGGCGGGGCAGGGCTGTTCGGCGAGCGGGCAGCCCGCGACGGGGGTGCCGCCCGGCCAGCGGCCCACCAGCCGGGCGGCGAGCCAGGTGTCGGTCGCGTCGGCGGGCGCGGCCCCGGCCCGCTTGAGGTCGGCCAGCCGCTCGCGGGCCTGGGCCCACCAGCCGGGTACGTCCTGGGCGAGCCGGCGGACCACCTGGAAGGAGCCCCCGGTGGCCCAGGCGGGCAGCCCCGCAGGCCGGTTCCCGGCCTTCTCCTGTCCGACGATGAACTCCCCGGCCGGGACCAGCCGGGCGCCGGGCTTGCCCAGGACGGTGTTCCCGGTCGCCGGGTCGGGGGCGTGGAACCCGCGCACGCCCGGCTGGCTGATGCCGTCGGTGAAGCCGAAGTGCTCGTGCCCGCGCAGGGCGCCGGCCAGGGTGCCCGCGTCCTGCCGGAAGACCAGCACGCCCTGGGCGGGCCCCAGGGCCTGCTGGTGGCGGTCGACGGCCTGGGCGAGCTTCCTGGGATCGTCCGCCGCGAGGTTGAGGATCGCGTGGACGGCCCGGTGCGGTCCCTCGCCGCCGAACAGCCAGGAGTCGGGGGAGCTGTCGCCGGTGTCCCCGAGCGCCTCGGCCCGCTCGGCGGGCCCCTGGGCGAAGGCCTCGGCGGTGCTGCCGGCGGGCAGCGCGGGGAAGGGGTCACGGCCCGCGAGGAAGGCCAGGCCCGCGTGGGTGAGGGAGAGCCCGGTCCACTGGGCGGACAGGGAGGCCGGGTCGGTTCCGCCCGCCTTGACGCGGGCGGCGCTGAAGGCGGCGTTGAACCTGGCCATCTCCTCGGTGGTGGAGATCTCCGGCAGCAGCCGGCGCAGCCAGCGCCGGGCCAGGACCGGCTCGCGGAAGCGCAGGAACAGCAGGCAGGCGTGGTCCTTGCGGGAGCCGGCCAGGATGTCGCCCTGGCTGCCGCGGTCGGAGCGCAGGGGCAGGTCCGCCGCACCGGCGGCGGCCGGCGGGGGCGCGGCGGCCGCCACCGGTGGGGCCGTCGCCGCCGCGGCCGCGGTGCGGGGGCACACGGTCAGTGCGGCGGCGGCCACCGCTCCGGCCCTGATC
This sequence comes from Streptomyces sp. NPDC089915, assembly GCF_040684675.1. Classification (NCBI taxonomy): domain Bacteria; kingdom Bacillati; phylum Actinomycetota; class Actinomycetes; order Kitasatosporales; family Streptomycetaceae; genus Streptomyces; species Streptomyces sp. NPDC089915. The sequence goes on from NZ_JBFBGN010000018.1 coordinate 45,589, forward strand.
ACGGTCCTGCGGGCGGGGGCGGTGGACTGGGCGGCATCCATCGGGGCTCCTGGAGGCTGGGGCGGGGCCGCGCCGCACCGGCCGCGCCGCGCGCCGGCGGCGCGTGCGGGCGGGGGCGTACGGAGCTCCTCGCGCGGGGACCGGGCGCGGCCGTGCGGCCCGCCTGTGATCAACACCCTCGGGGAGGAAGGGCGGGGGCGCGCGCCGGAGCAACTGTTTGAGTGATCATTCGCCCACCAGGGGTGACGGCCCGCCGCCGGGCGGGGTTACGGCATCATCGCCTGCATGACGACGACCACACGACGGCTGATGCTCCTGGACACCGCGTCCCTCTACTACCGGGCCTACTTCGGCGTCCCGGACTCCGTGAAGGCCCCGGACGGGACCCCGGTCAACGCCGTGCGCGGACTGCTCGACTTCATCGGCCGGCTGGTGCAGGACCACCGCCCCGACGAGCTGGTGGCCTGCATGGACGCGGACTGGCGGCCGCACTGGCGGGTGGAGCTGATCCCCTCGTACAAGGCGCACCGGGTCGCGGAGCTCACGGAGACGGGCCCGGACCTGGAGGAGACCCCGGACACCCTCGCCCCGCAGGTCCCGATCATCGAGGCGGCCCTGGACGCGTTCGGCATCGCCCGGGTGGGGGTCGCCGGGTACGAGGCGGACGACGTGATCGGCACCCTGACGGCCCGCGCCACCGGCCCGGTGGACATCGTCACCGGTGACCGGGACCTCTACCAGCTGGTGGACGACGCCCGGGCGCGCCGCGTCCTGTACCCGCTCAAGGGCGTGGGCACCCTCCAGGTCACCGACGAGGCCTGGCTGCGCGAGAAGTACGGGGTGGACGGGCCCGGCTACGCGGACCTGGCGCTGCTGCGCGGCGACCCGAGCGACGGCCTGCCGGGCGTCCCCGGCATCGGCGAGAAGACCGCCGCCAAGCTGCTGGACGCGTACGGGGACCTGGCCGGGATCATCGCGGCCGTCGACGACCCGAAGTCGAAGCTGACCCCCACCCAGCGCAAGCGCCTGGACGAATCCCGCCCCTATCTGGCGGTGGCCCCGAAGGTGGTCCAGGTGGCCTCCGACGTCCCCCTGCCCCCCTTCGACCCCACCCTCCCCCACGCCCCCGCCGTGCCCGAAATGGTCGAAGCGCTCGCCCATCGGTGGGGTCTGGGAGGAGCGATGTCACGCCTGAGCAGCGCGCTGCGCCCATGAGGTGCTAACTTAGGTAATCCTAAGCTTCGTAAGCACCAGGGGAGAGACCGTGGCAGAAGGACGCACCCGTACCGTCGGCACCGCAGTCGTCGTCCGCACCGAACGGCTGACACCGCACATGGTGCGGATCGTGCTGGGCGGGGACGGACTGGCCGGATTCGGCGCGGGCGCGTACACCGACCACTACGTCAAGCTCCTCTTCGAGCCGGAGGGCGTGCGCTACCCGGAGCCCTGGGACCTCGACGTGATCCGTGCGACGCACCGCCGCGAGGCCTGGCCCCGCCAGCGCGCGTACACGGTCCGCGCCTGGGACCCGGAGCTGCTGGAGCTGACCCTGGACTTCGTCGTCCACGGCGACGAGGGCCTCGCGGGCCCGTGGGCGGCCCGCGTCCAGCCCGGCGAAACGGTCCACTTCCTCGGCCCGGGCGGCTGCTACGCCCCGGACCCCGCCGCCGAATGGCACCTCCTCGCGGGCGACGAGAGCGCCCTGCCGGCGATCGCCGCCTCGATGGAGCGGATGCCGCGCGGGGCGCGGGTGTACGCCTTCGTGGAGATCGCCGGCCCCGAGGACGAGCAGGACGTCGCCACCCCGGACGGCGTCACCCCCGTCTGGCTCCACCGCGGCGACCGCCCGGTGGGCGCGGCCCTGCTGGAGGCCGTCACCTCCCTGGACTTCCCCTCGGCGGACGTCCACGCCTTCGTCCACGGCGAGGCCGGCTTCGTGAAGGAACTCCGCCGCCACCTGCGCCTGGAGCGGGGGGTCTCGCGCGAGCGGCTCTCCATCTCCGGCTACTGGCGCCACGGCGAGACGGACGAGGGCTGGCGCGCGATCAAGCGGGACTGGAACGCCACGGTGGAAGCCGAACAGGACCTCCCGGCCCGAGCGGCCGCCTGACTTCCCGGGGGCTCCGCGAAACCCAGCCCCGCCGGCGTTTGAGGCGCGGGGTCTGGGGCGGAGCCCCAGGAGCCCCGCGCAGCGGTCCACGCCGCGCGCCGGAGCCACCCGAACGGCACAATGGCGACATGCGCACGCACCGCGCCGCCGCATTCGCCGGGGCGGCGATCCTGCTCACCGCCGGGACGGCCACGGCGGCGGAGCCGACTCCGCCCCCGCCCCCCGAGCCCCGCATCAGCGACGCCGCCGTCGCCAAGGCGGTGACCCGCCTCGACGCCACCGTCGAGGACGTCATGCGCCGCACCGGGATACCCGGCGTCGCCGTGGCCGTCGTCCACCACGACGAGGTGCTCTACCTCAAGGGCTTCGGCCTCCGCCGCACCGGCGAGTCCGCCAAGGTCGACCCGGACACCGTCTTCCAGCTGGCCTCCGTCTCGAAGCCGGTCTCCTCCACCGTCGTCGCCGCCGCCCTCAAGGACCCCGGCGCCTGGGACGAGCCCCTCGGCTCCTCCCTCCCCGGCTTCGCCCTCAAGGACCCCTGGGTGACCTCCCACGTCACCCCCGCCGACCTGTTCTCCCACCGCACCGGCCTGCCCGACCACGCCGGCGACCTCCTGGAGGACCTCGGCTACGACCAGTCGTACATCCTCGGCCACCTCCGCGAGGAGCCCCTCACCCCCTTCCGCGCGAGCTACGCCTACACCAACTTCGGCCTCACGGCCGGCGCCGAGGCCGTCGCCCGCGCCCGCGGCACCACCTGGCAGAAGCTCAGCGACGAAACCCTGTTCAAGCCCGCCGGGATGACTCACACCAGCACCGAGTTCTCCGCCTTCGCCAAGGCCCCCGACCGCGCCTACGGCCATGTGAAGAGCGGCACCGGCAAGAACGGAACCGCCGTGTGGAGCCCGCGCTTCGTGCGGGACGCCGACGCCCAGTCCCCGGCCGGCGGAGCCAGTTCCACCGCCCGGGACATGTCCCGCTGGCTGCGCCTCCAGCTCGGCGACGGGGTCCTCGACGGAAAGCGGATCATCCCCGCCGACGCCCTGAACCGCACCCGCCTGCCCGAGATCGTCTCCCAGGCCCAGACCTTCCGGGGAGTGCCGCAGTTCTACGGGCTCGGCTGGAACGTCAGCTACGACGACGCCGGCCGGCTGCGCCTGGGCCACTCGGGCGGCTTCGAACTCGGCGCCAACACCAACGTCACCCTGCTCCCCCTCGAACAGCTCGGCATCGTCGTCCTGACCAACGCCGCCCCGGTCGGCCAGGCCGACGCGATCGCCCTGGACTTCTTCGACACCGCCGAGCACGGCGCGCCGACCGCCGACTGGCTGGCCCTGACCGGCGCCCTGTACGCGCAGCAGCTCAACGAGGGCCACCGCTCCGCCACCGACTACGCGCACCCGCCCGCCGGCGCCAGGCCCGCCCGCGCGGCGAGCGCCTACACCGGGACCTACGAGAACCCCTTCTACGGCCCGCTCACCGTCACCGCCGACGCCAAGGGGGCCCTGACCCTCGCCCTCGGCCCGAAGCCGCTCCGCTTCCCGCTCAGCCCCTACGACGGTGACACGTTCAGCTTCGAGACCGCCGGCGAGAACGCCGTCGGCCGCACCGGGGTGACCTTCTCCGACGGCAAGGTGCGCGTCGAGTACCTGGACGCGGAGCACCTGGGCACCTTCACCCGGAAGTAGGCGGGCCGCCTACCCTGGTCCCGATGAGCCGCAGATCCCACATCCCGCCCCCGCCCCTCCCCCAGCGGGACGGCATCGACCCGGTCCGGATGCGCCTTCCCCCCGACCCCGAGGGGCACTGGCCTCACCTGGGCGACTACCTGACCGAGCGCTACGCCGGCACGCGCGGCGCCGAGTCGATGGCCCGGCTGCTCGCCGACGGCCGGGTGCTGGGCGAGGGCGGGCGGGTGCTGCGGCCGCAGGACCCGTACGAGCCCGGCGGCTGGCTCTGGTTCCACCGCGACATGCCCGCCGAGCCGCCGGTGCCCTTCCCGATCCGGGTCGTCCACCGCGACCGGCACCTCCTGGTGGTGGACAAGCCGCACTTCCTGGCGACCATCCCGCGCGGCAGCCACGTCACCGAGACCGCCCTGGCCCGGCTCCGCCGGGAGCTGGACCTGCCCGCGCTCAGCCCGGCCCACCGCCTGGACCGGATGACGGCCGGGCTGGTGATGTTCAGCATCCGCCCCGAGGACCGGGGCGCCTACCAGCTCCTCTTCCAGCAGCGGCGGGTCCGCAAGGAGTACGAGGCGCTCGCCGCCCACGACCCCGGGGTGGAGCTGCCCCGCACCGTGCGCAGCCACATCGAGAAGGTGCGCGGGGTGATGGCGGCGGTCGAACTCCCGGACGCCGAGCCCAACGCCGAGAGCCTGGTCGAACTCATCGCCTCCCGGGGCCCCCTGGCCCGCTACCGGCTGACCCCGCACACCGGGCGCACCCACCAGCTGCGGGTGCACATGAACGCCCTGGGCCTGCCCATCCTCGGCGACCCGGTCTACCCGGTGGTGGCCGAGCCGGCGGACCCGGCGGACTACCGGCGTCCGCTCCAGCTGCTGGCCAGGACCCTGTCCTTCACCGACCCGGTGACGGGCCGCGCCCACCGCCTGGAGACGGGCCTGACCCTCCAGGCCTGGGACGACCCCGAGGGCTGGGCGGCCGGCCCCCCGCCCGGTCCGGCGGCCGTCGAGGCCGGCTAGGCCGCCAGGCCCGCGATCCGCAGCGCCGCGTCGGCGGCGGCCTCCGCGAAGGCCGCCACCGGGCGGCCGGGGTCGGAGCGGCGGATCAGCATGACCCCCTCGATCAGCCCGAACACCAGGTCGTTGCGCAGGGCCAGCGCGGCCCCGTCCCCGGCCAGCCGGGCCCCGAGGGGGGTGGCGTCGAGCAACGCCCGGTAGTTGTCGCGCAGTTCCTCGCGCATCCGCCGGAACCGCGCCAGCCTCGGCCGGTCCAGCTCGGGCAACAGGTAGAGGGCGCCCAGGTCGTAGGGTCCCCCGCACAGCAGGAGCACGTCCGAGCGGCACAGCTCCCACAGCCGCCGCTCGGCGGGCCGGCCGGTCTCGGCCAGCAGGCGGCGGGAGAGCGCCAGCGAGGGGGCGACGGTGGACTCCAGGAGTTCGGCGAGGAGTTCCTCCTTGCCGCTGAAGTAGTGGTACATCGTGGCCTGGCGCATCCCGGCCCGTTCGGCCACCGCCCGCGTGGTGGTGGCCGCGTATCCCCGGACCGAGAACAGCTCGGCCGCCGCGCAGAGGAGTTCCTCGCGCGGCGGCCGGCCGCTCGGCGTTCTCAGCTGATCGGCACGCGGCCGACCGACCCGTCTCGGCCCTTCACCCGTTCCCCCACTCATACGTCCGATCGTCGCACAGGGCGCGGCGAACCGATCATGGCAAGAGATGAGATCCGGCCGTCCCCGGACTCGGAGGAAGCACCGAAAGGGGCTACCCGACCGAGCTGTAGGCCACGACACCCCGCAACAGGGCGTCGACGGCCTTCCGGGCGTTCTTCGCCACCGTGCTCCCGCCGGCCGAGGACGCCGGGGCGGTGGAGGCGGGGGCCGCCGCCGCGATCTGCCCGAGGACGTCGATGACCTGCTTGCACCAGCGCACGAAGTCACCGGCCGGCATCTCGGCCTCGCGCAGCACCTCGTCCAGGCTCTTGTCGGAGGCCCACTGGTAGGCCGCCCACGCGAAGCCGAGGTCCGGCTCGCGCTGGCCCACGCCCTCCGCCTGGTTGATGCGGTGCTCCTCCTCCAGGGCGTCGAGCCGGCCCCAGATGCGGACCATCTCGCCGAGCGCCGCCTTCGCCGGGCCGTTCGGCACCTTCGGCGGGGCCGCGTCGTCGGACTGTCGGGCCTCGAAGACCAGCGCTGAGACGCAGGCGGCCAGTTCGGCCGGGTTCAGCCCCTCCCAGACCCCCTCGCGCAGGCACTCCGAGGCCAGCAGGTCCAGCTCTCCGTAGAGCCGGGCCAGCCGCCTGCCGTGCACGGTGACCTCGTCCTCGCGCAGGTAGTCCAGCTCGGTGAGGAGCGCGTGGATGCGGTCGAAGGTGCGGGCGATGGTGTTCGTCCGGCCCTCGATGCGGCGCTCCAGCTGGAGGGTGTCGCGCTTGAGCCGGTGGTAGCGCTCCGCCCAGCGGGCGTGGTCCTCGCGCTCGTCGCAGCCGTGGCAGGGGTGCGCCCGCAGCTCGGCGCGCAGCCGGGCGATCTCGCGGTCGTCGGCCGCCGCGGCCCGGCCCGGGCGGTGCCGCTCGGGCCTGATGTTCCCGGCCTTGTTGCGCAGGGCGGTCGCCAGGTCCCTGCGGGACTGCGGGGAGCGGGGGTTGAAGGTCTTGGGGATCCGCATCCGGTCGATGGCCTCGACGGGGACCGGGAAGTCGATCGCGGCGAGCCGCTTGACCTGCCGCTCGGCGGTGAGCACCAGCGGGCGCGGGCCCTCCTGGTACTCGTACCCGCGGTGCCCGTTGCTCCGGCCGCCCGGCACGCCCGGGTCCAGGACCAGCGCGAGCCCGGCGAACTTGCCCGTCGGCACGTGGATGACGTCGCCCGGCTTGAGCTTCTCCAGCGAACTGGCCGCCTGGGCGCGGCGCTGGGCCGCCCCCTGCTTGGCCAGGTCGGTCTCGCGGTCCTTGAGGTCGCGGCGCAGCCGCGCGTACTCCTCGAAGTCGCCGAGGTGGCAGGTCATGCCCTCGCGGTAGCCGTCGAGGCCCTCCTCGTTGCGCTGGACCTGGCGGGAGATCCCGACGACCGAGCGGTCGGCCTGGAACTGCGCGAAGGAGGTCTCCAGGAGCTCGCGGGAGCGGTGCCGCCCGAACTGCTGGACCAGGTTGACGGCCATGTTGTACGAGGGCTTGAAGCTGGAGCGCAGCGGATAGGTGCGGGTGCCGGCGAGCCCGGCGAGCTGCACCGGGTCCATGCCGCGCTGCCAGAGCACCACGGCGTGGCCCTCGACGTCGATGCCGCGGCGGCCGGCCCGGCCGGTGAGCTGGGTGTACTCGCCGGGGGTGATGTCGGCGTGCTGCTCGCCGTTCCACTTGACGAGCTTCTCCAGGATGACCGTGCGCGCGGGCATGTTGATGCCCAGGGCGAGGGTCTCCGTGGCGAAGACGGCCTTGACGAGACCGCGGACGAACAGCTCCTCCACGACCTCCTTGAAGGTGGGCAGCATGCCCGCGTGGTGGGCGGCGATGCCGCGCTCCAGGCCTTCGAGCCACTCGTAGTAGCCCAGGACGTGCAGATCCTCGGCCGGGATGGAGGCGGTGCGCTGCTCGACGAGCTCGCGCACCTTGAGGCGGGCGGTGTCGTCGTTGAGCCGCAGGCCCGCGTAGAGGCACTGCTGGACGGCGGCCTCGCAGCCGGCCCGGCTGAAGATGAAGTTGATCGCGGGCAGCAGGTCGTCGTTGTCGAGCCGGGCGATGACCTCGGGGCGGCCGGGGGTCCAGATCCGGCTGCGGGAGCGGCGCTCGCGCTCGCGGTCGGCCTCGCGGACCATCTTGCCGCGCCGCCGGTCCTTGGGGCTGTAGGTGCGGGTGTTCTCCTCGCGGGCCATCCGCAGCAGGTCGGGGTTGACCTCCCGGCGGGCGGAGCCGCGGCCTCCGTGGTCGGACTCCTCCTCGAAGAGGTCGTAGATCCGCCGTCCGGCCATGACGTGCTGCCACAGCGGTACGGGCCGCTCCTCGGAGACGATCACCTCGGTGTCGCCGCGCACGGTGTCGAGCCAGTCGCCGAACTCCTCGGCGTTGGAGACGGTCGCGGAGAGGGAGACCAGGGTCACCGACTCGGGGAGGTGGATGATCACCTCCTCCCAGACGGCGCCGCGGAAGCGGTCGGAGAGGTAGTGCACCTCGTCCATCACGACGTAGCCGAGGCCGCTGAGGGCCTGGGAGCCCGCGTAGAGCATGTTGCGGAGCACCTCGGTGGTCATCACGACCACGGGCGCGTCGCCGTTGACGCTGTTGTCGCCGGTCAGCAGACCGACCTTGTCGGCGCCGTAGCGCTTGACGAGGTCGGCGAACTTCTGGTTCGACAGCGCCTTGATGGGCGTCGTGTAGAAGCACTTGCGGCCCTGCTGGAGGGCGAGGTGCACGGCGAACTCGCCCACGATGGTCTTGCCCGAGCCGGTCGGGGCGGCCACCAGGACGCCTTTGCCGGCCTCCAGTGCCTTGCAGGCCTCGACCTGGTACGGGTCCAGGTCGAATTCGTACATCTCGCGGAAGGGGGCCAGGGCGGAGGCCTCTTCGGCGGCGCGGATCCGGGCAGCGGCGTACCGCTCGGCGGGTGAGAGTTCTTCGGTCATCTTGTCATCGAGCCTACCCGCCGCCTCTGACAACAGTCTCGACCATTTATCTGATCAGGCGGAGGGCGCCGGGAACGCACTCGGCGGTCACCGGGAGCGGGCCCAGCGGCTCCCCGTCCGCGTAGGCGGTCAGCTCCGGCGCCTCCAGGACCACCTTCGCGGCCCGGTGGACGGTGACCGCCGGGTGCGTCAGGTGCGTCCCCCGGTAGACCTGCGGGAACACCTTCAGGAGGGTGGTGCGGGAGCAGTCGCCGACGACGGTGACGTCGAAGAGCCCGTCGTCGGGCTCGGCGTCCGCGCAGATGCGCATCCCGCCGCCGTACGAGGTGCCGTTGCCGACGGCCACCAGCGTGGCCTCGGTCTCGATGACGGGCCCGTCGTCGAGGGTGATCCGGTAGGGCCGGGGCCGGAAGGCGGCGAGCTCGGCGAGGATGGCCAGGTCGTACTTGAAGCGGCCCGGCGGCAGCCGCATCCGGTTGCCCCGGTCGTTGACCCGCGAGTCGAAGCCGGAGCAGAGCACGGTCCCGTACCAGGTGTCCCGGACCCGGCCCAGGTCGATCTCCCGGATCCGGCCCTCCTTGAGGGCCTCGGCGGCCAGCCGTCCCGCCCGGGCCGGCTCGCGTACGGGCAGTCCCAGGGAGCGCGCGAAGTCGTTGCCGGTGCCGGCCGCGACCACGCCGAGCGGCACCAGGGTCCCGGCCAGGGCCTGGAGGGCCAGGGAGACCATCCCGTCGCCGCCGACCGCGATCACCGCGCCGGTGCCCTCGCGGACGGCGGCCCGCAGCCGGGCCAGGGCGTCGGAGGCGTCGGTGCCGACGACGGTCCGCACCGAGAAACCGGCGTCCCGGAGCGCGGAAGCGGCCGGCTGCGCGGCGTGCGCGCCCCGGCCGCGTCCTGCGGTGGGATTGACGAAGAGGGTGATCTCTGCGCTCATCCCGGGGAATCTACATCTCAGGTGGCGTCGTCGTAACCGTTGATCTGGCGTCGGCCGCCGTCGGCCTGCTCGGGCAGGGCGGAGGGGGCCGGGGCCGAGTCCGCCGTGCCGATCGGGGCGGGGGTCAGGTCCAGGTCCGAGGCCTCGTCGTCGTCGAGGTCGGCGTCCGGGTTGGCGCGCTGCCGGCGGCGGTCGTTGAGGAGGCAGACGCCGAGGGCGAGGAAGTACAGGGCCACGATCGGGGAGGCCAGGGTCAGCATGGTGACCGGGTCGCCGGTGGGCGTGGCGAAGGCCGAGAAGATCGTGATGCCGAGGACCATGCCGCGCCACCAGCCGGCCAGCCGCTTGGCGCTGAGGATCCCGGTGAAGTTCAGCAGCACCAGGATCAGCGGCAGCTCGAAGGCCAGGCCGAAGACCACGACCATGCGCGTGACCAGGTCGAGGTAGTCGTCGACCGGGAGCAGGTTCTTGACGTGGTCGGGGGTGAAGCCGAGGAGGATCTCCGCGGTCTGCGGGAGGATCTTGTACGCGAGGACCGCGCCGGCCAGGAACAGCGGGGCGCCGACGGCCACGAAGCTCAGCGTGTACCGCTTCTCGTTCTTGTGCAGGCCGGGAGCGGCGAACGCCCACAGCTGGTACAGCCAGACCGGGGCGGACAGCACCATGCCCGCGGAGAGGCCGACCTTGAGGGCGATGGAGAAGGGCCCGGTCAGACCGTTGGCCGTCATCTCGGCGCAGGGCGCGCCGTTGCGCTGGTGGGTGGCCCCGTTCACGCAGCCGACGGAGGAGAGCATCGGCTCCAGCAGGAAGTCGATGATCGGCCGGAAGAAGTAGGCGCAGACGATCGTGATCAGACCGATCGCCAGGACCGACTTCAGCAGGCGGTTTCTCAGCTCACGCAGGTGCTCGACGAGCGGCATCCGCCCTTCGGCGTCCTTCGGACCCCGATCTCGTTTCCCCTGCTTGCGGGCAGACTTGAGCAACCCACGTCCCTTGTCTCGTTGCAAATGACCGGCGTGCTGGGGGGCGGGCCCCCCGGGTGTCAGCCCTGGGCGGTACGGCCCGGCTCGCCGACCGGACGGGAGCTGGTGACGTCACCGGGCGCGGCCTGGATGGTGCGCGGGGCGACGGGCTGCTGGGTGTCGGCGGCCGGGGCGGCGGCGGGCGCGTCGTCGGCCTCGCCGTCCTTCTTCATGGCCTTGGCCTCGCTCTTGAGGATCCGGGCCGACTTGCCGAGCGAGCGGGCCATCTCGGGGAGCTTCTTGGCACCGAACAGCAGCACGATGACAGCGATGATCAGAAGGATCTCGAGGGGCTTCAGATTGCCGATCATGTGTGTCTTCCTTACTCACCGAAACGGCTGGTTTGTGGTGGCCTCGCGATACCGGGCGGACCTCGTCCGGTACCTCTCTGACATGGATCGTAACCCCCGGGGGTGAACGCCCGGCAATCCCCAGGGGTGTCAGCGCTTGCCTGCGGCTCCGACGGTACGGGTCCGGCCGCGCGGTTTCCATAACCGGTACGTGAACGCCTGCGCACCGCGGGAGACGGGCTGGGCGGAAGAGACGGCCTAGGGCCGGAGCGCGTCCTCGCGGCGGGCCGACCCGGCCAGGTCGGTCGCGGCCCGCTCCAGGTCCGCGGAGGCCTCGGTGATCCGGCGGCTGGCCAGGGCCACCTGCCCCGACAGCCGCCGGACCTCCAGGAAGACCCGCAGGGCCAGCACGGACAGGACGGCGACCCCGAGGAAGCCCAGGGCAATCGCAAGCATCGGCCACAGCATGGGACGAGCCTAGCGCCCCCGTCTCAGAGGCTGCGCAGGGTGCTCACTCCCCCGCCGGTCAGCAGCTCCACGATGCGCTCACCGGCGGGTTTGCGGACCTGGGCGGCGCACTCCGGGCAGGTGAAGGAGTAGAAGGTGGCCCGCCGGCTGCCGCCGATCGCCAGCCGCAGGGCGCCCGCCGCGAGCTCGAAGCGCGCCCGGCACTCGGGACAGGCGGCCTTGAAGGTGACCGGTTCCGCACCGGAAGATGGCGACATCTCTCCGTGCTCCCTCTAGACCTGTTCCCCGTACCCCGCGAGCGCTTCTGTGGCGGCCTTGCGCGCGCTGTGCGCCAGCTCGGGCGGCGAGACGATCCGCCCGTCGCGGCCCAGGCGCAGGGCGAGCCGGCGCAGGGAGGCCGGGTCGGGGCTGCGCAGGACGATCCGCAGGCCCCCGCCGGGCAGCTCCTCGGCGCTGTCGTGCGGGTAGTACTCGGCGACCCAGCGTCCGCCGGGGCCGACCTCGACGACCACCTCGGGGTCCTCGGCGGCCGGCTGGACCAGGCCCTCGGACAGGTCACGGGGTTCGATGGCGGGCGGTTCGGCCCGCTCGTCGAGGAGCCGGATCTCGGCGACCCGGTCGAGGCGGAAGGTGCGCCGCGCCTCGGAGAGGTGGCACCAGCCCTCCAGGTAGGTGTGCCCCACCGCGAAGAGCCGGATCGGGTCGACGGTGCGCTCGGTGAGCTCGTCGCGGGCGGGCGAGTAGTAGCGCAGCCACAGCCGGCGCCGCTCGGAGATGGCCCGGTCGACGTCGGCGAAGACCCCGCCCTCGGACTCGAAGGTCACCGACAGCCGGGAGCTGGCCCCGGCGGCCTCGCCGGCGGCGGCCTCCAGCTTGGCGGTGGCCCGCAGCAGCGCGTCCCGGTCGCTCTCGCGCAGCCCCGGCAGGGTCGCCACCGCGCGGGCGGCGACGAGCAGGGAGGTGGCCTCGTCGGCGGCCAGGCGCAGCGGCTCGGCGGTGGACTCCCCCGAGGCGTCGGCGTTGTGCCACCAGATGCGGTCGCCGTCGGTGTCGATGTCGAGCAGGTCCCCGCCGCGGAAGCTGGTGCCGCACATGGGCAGGACGTCGAGGTCCGAGATCAGCTCGTCCTCGGTGATCCCGAAGGCCCGGGCGACGTCCGCGACGTGCGCCCCGGGGCGCTCGCGCAGGTAGGTCACCAAGGACAGCATCCGGCGGGTCTGGTCGATGGCGTTCGCGGCCATGCTGGTACGTCTCCCCCTCAGGGCGTTGCTAGGAAAGTCCGGGTCAGCCCCGGGCGACGGCCCGCAGCCGGTCCACCACGTCGGCCCGCAGGTCCGCGGGTTCCACCACCACGACGTCCGGGCCGAACTCCACGAGCCAGGCGTCCAGCCCGTGCCCGTAGGGGATCTCCAGCTCGTCCCAGCCGTCGGCGCCCTCGCGGACCCCGGTGGCCTTGGACCGCAGCGGGTAGCCGGACCCGGCGCGCAGCCGGATCAGCGCCGAGCGCTGGGCGCCCTCGCCGGCCCAGGCCGCCACGGTCTCCCGTACGGTCACCACGTCCGGGACCTCGGCGGTGTACTTGCCCGCCCGCGAGCGGACCTTGCCGGTGATCCGGGAGAGCCGGAACACCCGCTCCGCCCCGCGGTCGCGGTCGTGGCCGGCGAGGTACCAGTGGCCGCGCCAGCACTCCAGGGCCCACGGCTCGACCTGGCGCGGCTCGGGCCGGGCGGCGTTGGACTTGCGGTAGTCGAAGACCACGGGCCGCCGGTCGCGGCAGGCCAGCATGAGCGGCTCGAAGGCCGCCTCGTGGACGGGGATGCGCGGCTCGATCGCGCTGTGCTGGCCCTCGTACGGGTCGCCGGTCTCCGGCATCCCGCCGGCGCGCAGCTTCTGCAGGGCCCCGCTGGCGGCGCCCGCGAGGCGGGCCTGCTGCCAGACCTTGGCGGCCAGCCCGAGGGCGGCGGCCTCCTCGGCGTCCAGGGAGACGGGCGGCAGCCGGTTGCTGTCGCGGCGGGCCAGGTAGCCGGTCTCGCCCTCCAGGTTCTCCACCGTCTCGATCACCAGGCCGAGTTCGCGGAGGTCGTCCTTGTCCCGCTCGAACATGCGGTTGAAGGAGTCGTCGTTGCCCGCCTCCAGGTACGCCTCGATCGACCCGCGCAGCTCACGCTTGCTGAGGGGACGTCGGGTCCCCAGCAGACACAGCGCCAGATTCATCAGCCGCTCGGCCTTGGCGATCGCCATCGACGCCCTTCCCCCGCTCCTCGACACACACACTCGTGACCGTTGACCGTACCGCCAAGGCGGTCCCGGACAAAAGCGAGGGCCCCCGCCTCACGGCGGGGGCCCTGCGCGGTGACTGCCCGTGGATCAGGCGGCCATCAGGTCGCAGACGAAGATCAGCGTCTCGCCCGGCTTGATGGCGCCGCCGGCGCCGCGGTCGCCGTAGCCGAGGTGCGGCGGGATGACCAGCTTGCGCCGGCCGCCGACCTTCATGCCCTCGACACCCTTGTCCCAGCCGGTGATGACCTGGCCGACACCCAGCTTGAACTGCAGCGCGGAGCCGCGGTTCCAGGAGGCGTCGAACTCCTCGCCGGTGGAGTAGGCCACGCCCACGTAGTGGACGGAGACCACGGAGCCGGCCTTGGCCTCGGCGCCGTCACCCTCCCAGATGTCCTCGATGACCAGGTCGGCCGGGACCTCGAAGTCGGGGAAGTCGATCTCGGGCTTCTCGAGCTTGTCGCTCACGGAACTGCTCCTCATGCGTACGAAGGCGGGCCCTCACCACGGAGGCGGAAAAGGGCAACCCGACCAGTCTTACATTGCTCCGACGATGTCCACGACGAAGACGAGGGTGGAGTTGGCCGGCAGGTCGTCGCCCTTGGCCTGGTCCTTGTACGCCTGCTCCGGCGGGATCACCAGCAGGACGCGGCTGCCGACCTTCTTGCCCACGAGGCCCTTGTCCCAGCCCTCGATGACCTGGCCCTCGCCGATCTTCGTCGAGAACGGCTGACCGGTCTTCCAGGAGGTGTCGAAGAGCTTGGCGGCGTCCTTGCCCTGGTTCGGGGCCCAGGCCGCGCCGCTGTACTGCATGTAGACGGTCTGGCCCTTCTGGACCTCGGCGCCCTTGCCCTCGATCAGGACCTTGTCGACCAGCTCCTTCGGCGGGTCGTTCTTCGGGATCGTGATCGTGGCCTCCTTGTCCTCGTCGGCCTTGACCTGCGGCAGGTCCGACGGGATGGGGGCCTGGGTGCCCTCGGCCTTCTTCGGCATCACCTGGTCGACGTCGATCACGAAGACGAGGTTGTCCTTCGCGCCCACGCCCAGCTGCGGCTGGCCCTGGTCGCCGAAGGCGGCGGCCGGCGGGGCCACGACCAGCAGACGGCTGCCGACCTTCTTGCCGAGCACCGAGTCGCTGAACAGCGGCAGGATCTGCTGCGAGCCGGCCGGCACGACCAGCGGCTGGCCGTCCTTGTCGTAGGAGCCCTGGAGCTCCTTGCCGCTCTTCCAGATCTTGCCCGTGTACTTGGTGACCACGAGATCGTCCTTCTTGATCTCCGGCCCGGTGCCCTCCTTGAGGACGTTCACCACGAACTTGCCGCTCGGCTCGCCCTTGGGGACGGTGATCTCGGCCTTCTTGCCCGCCTCACCGGCCACGGTCGGCATCGGGTCCGCGGACGCCACCGGCTTCGGCACTTCGGCGGGCTTGGAGGCGGAGGCCGACGGAGAGGCGTCCTTCTTCTTGCCGGAGTCGTCGCCCCCTCCGCAGGCCGCGGTGAGCATCAGAGCCGGCACGATGAGCGCGGCAGCAAGTCGGCGTCGCACAGTGGTCCTCAGGGTCGGTGGAATGGTCCGTCGTAGCGGCCCACTCTACGGGCTGGCCCCTGCGCCACAAGGCTCTGGCATGCGAGGACCCCGCACGCGGACGCGTACGGGGCCCCCTGCCGGACCGGTCACATACCGGCGATGAGCTTCTCCACCCGGTCGTCCACCGACCGGAACGGGTCCTTGCACAGCACGGTGCGCTGCGCCTGGTCGTTGAGCTTGAGGTGGACCCAGTCGACGGTGAAGTCCCGCCGCTGTTCCTGCGCCCGGCGGATGAAGTCGCCGCGCAGCCTCGCCCTGGTGGTCTGCGGGGGCACCGACTTGCCCTCGAAGATCTTCAGGTCGTTGCAGATCCGCTCGGCCTGCCCCTTGCGCTCCAGCAGGTAGTACAGGCCGCGCCGACGGTGGATGTCGTGGTACGCGAGGTCTATCTGGGCGACCCGCGGGTTGGACATCGTCATGTTGTGCTTGGCCCGGTAGCGCTCGATCAGCTGGTACTTCATGACCCAGTCGATCTCGCGGCCGATCCGGTCGAGGTCCTCGGCCTCGATGGCCTCCAGGGTGCGGCCCCACAGCTCCAGGACCTGCTCCACGACCCCGGTGCGGATCCCGCGCCGCTCGGCGAAGTCCAGGGCCTTCTCGTAGTACTCGCGCTGGATCTCCAGGGCGGAGGCCTCGCGGCCGCTGGCCAGGCGCACCTTGCGCTGGCCGGTGATGTCGTGGCTGACCTCGCGGATGGCCCGGATCGGGTTCTCCAGGGTCAGGTCCCGCATCACCGTGCCCGCCTCGATCATGCGCAGCACGAGGTCCGTGGCGCCGACCTTGAGGAGCATGGTCGTCTCGGACATGTTGGAGTCCCCGACGATCACGTGCAGGCGCCGGTAGCGCTCCGCGTCCGCGTGCGGCTCGTCGCGGGTGTTGATGATCGGCCGGGACCGGGTGGTGGCGGAGCTGACGCCCTCCCAGATGTGCTCGGCCCGCTGGCTGACGCAGTAGACCGCGCCCCGGGGGGTCTGGAGCACCTTGCCCGCGCCGCAGATGAGCTGGCGCGTGACGAGGAAGGGAATGAGGATGTCCGCCAGACGGGAGAATTCACCGTGCCGGGCCACGAGGTAGTTCTCGTGGCAGCCGTACGAATTGCCCGCCGAGTCGGTGTTGTTCTTGAACAGGTAGACGTCGCCCGCGATTCCCTCCTCGTGCAGGCGGCGTTCGGCGTCGACGAGCAGACCTTCGAGAATGCGCTCGCCGGCCTTGTCGTGAGTGACCAGTTCGGTCAGGTTGTCGCATTCGGGTGTTGCATATTCCGGATGCGAACCCACGTCGAGGTACAGGCGGGCGCCGTTCCGCAGGAAGACATTGCTGCTGCGGCCCCATGACACGACACGGCGGAAGAGGTAGCGCGCCACTTCGTCAGGAGACAGTCGGCGCTGTCCCCTGAACGTGCACGTGACGCCGTACTCGTTCTCCAGCCCGAAAATGCGGCGGTCCATGACTGAACATTACGCCTTCTGCCCTCTTCTGAAACCGGGTTCGAGAACGGCGTTCCGATCAGTTTTTGATCAACTGCTCCGAAGGGGCCCCCGCCGAGCCCGTCACGGACCGGGTGCGGCCGCCGCCGGACAGGACCGTCTGAGTGACCGTCAGCACCAGCAGGGCCGCCACGCCGGCGCCGCCCGCCACCGCGAAACCGGCCGTCGCGCCGCCCGCCTCCACGGCCGGGCCGGCCGCCGCCGTGCCGATGGCCGCGCCCACGCCGAAGAAGGTCACCAGCCAGGAGAAGGCCTCGGTCACCGTGCCCGCCGGGGCGTGCCGGTCCACCACGATGAACGCACAGGCCAGCGAGGGCGCCAGGAACACGCCCGACAGCGCGGCCAGCGCCGTCATCGCCACCGGGCCGACGCTCAGCATCAGCGGCAGGTAGCCCACCGCCAGCAGGCCCACCAGCAGCCGCAGCCGCCGCTCCGCGGACCCGGCCCACTGCCGGGCGCCGTAGACCACGCCGCCGACCAGCGCGCCCAGGCCCAGCGCCGCCATCAGCCAGCCGTACACCGCCTGCCCGCCGTGCCCGTCGGCGTAGGCCATCGCCGCCACCGCGATCGAGCCCAGCGCCATGCCGACGAAGAAGAACGCGCCCAGCAGGGCCAGCAGCCCCCGCGAGCGCAGCGCGCCCAGCCAGTGCGCCTCGCGCGGCTCCGAGCGCCAGGCGCGGGAGGGCTCGGAGAGCACCACCATCAGCACGCCCACCAGGCCGACGCCGTTGAGGACCAGCAGCGCGGCGGCCGGGGACCACAGGGCGACGCACAGCGTCACCAGCAGCGGGCCGACCGTGTACATGACCTCCTGGGCCACGGCGTCCATCGCGTACGCGGCGTGCACCCGCTCCTCGCGGCCGCCGAGCACCGACGGCCACAGGGCGCGCAGGCCGCCCTCCAGCGGCGGCGTGAACAGGCCGGAGACCAGCACCGCCGCGTACGCGGCCGGCATCGACTCCGTACCGGCGAGCGCCAGCCACACCATGCCCAGCGCCGAGACCAGCGCCGACGGGAGCTGCACCCGGGGCTGCCCGTACAAGTCCACCGCCCGGCCCAGCAGCGGCTGCCCCACGGCGTTGGCCAGCCCGTAGGCGGCCGCCAGCGCGCCCGCGAGGCTGTAGCTGCCGCCCTCGGAGCGGATGAAGAGGACGATCGCGATGGCGGCGGTGCCGTTCGGCAGCCGGCCCAGCAGCGTGCCCGCCAGCAGCCTCGCGGCGTAACGCGTCCTGAGCAGCTCCGCGTATCCCGCGGCCATGAGTGCCCCCTTCTGCCCGGAGTCACCCCGGGGTAATACGTATAACCTAACGCGTCATACGTACCATGGCCGCAGACCCGGGGTCCACTCTGCGGACCAGACCCACCCGTCCCACCTGGCACTTCAGGAGTTTCCTGTGACGAGACCCACCAGCCGCGACGTCGCCACCGCCGCCGGGGTCTCCCAGGCCACCGTCTCCCTCGTCCTCGGCGACAAATGGCGCGGCCGCGTCTCCGAACGCACCGCCGGCCTCGTCCGCGAGGCCGCGTCCGCCCTCGGCTACCGCCCCAACCTCGCCGCCCGCAACCTGCGCCTCGGCAGCACCCGCACCGCCCTCCTCGTCGTCCCCGCCCTCACCAACGAGTTCTTCGCCCGCGTCTACACCGGCGCCGCCCGCGTGGCCGCCGCCCACGGCTTCGGCGTCGTCCTCTACCCCTCCCCCGACGGCACCGGCCCCGCCCGCGACCCCTTCGCCTCGGCCCGCGCCGCCCTCGACGGGGTCATCGCCTCCTCCATGGCCGCCGGCGCCCTCGACGCCATCGGCGGCGACGACCTCCCCCTCGTCATGCTCGACAGCGACCCCGCCGCCGGCCGCGCCGCCGCCCACGTCAACCTCGCCATGGCCGACGGGGTCCGCCAGGCCGCCGAACACCTGCTGGACCTAGGCCACCGGCGCTTCCTCCACCTCGCCGCCGACGTGGACACCTGGACCTTCCACATCCGCGCCCGCGCCCTCGCCGGGCTCCTCGCCCCCGCCGCCGAGCTGCGCACCGTACGGGCCGCCCTCACCGTCGACGCCGCCCGCACGGCCGCCGAGGCCGCCCTCGCGGACCCCGGGTCCCGGCCCACCGCCGTCCTCTGCGACGACGACGTCCTGGCCGCCGGCGCCTGCAAGGCCGCCCGGCGCCTGGGCCTGCGCGTCCCCGAGGACCTCTCGGTCACCGGCATCGACGACCTGGGCCTGGCCACCGCCGTCGAACCCGAGCTCACCACCGTCCGGCTGCCCGCCGAGCAGGTCGGCGAACAGGGCATGAACGCCCTCCTCGCCGTCCTGGAGGGCACCGCCTGGACCGCCCCCGACATCCCCGTCGAACTGGTCGTCCGCGACTCCACCGGCCCCGCCCCCACCCCCGCCCCCTGACGCACGCGGGCCCCGGCCCGCCCCCGAAGGGACGGACCGGGGCCCGCCGGCACACCCGGACTACTCGGCGTCGTCCTCCGGCGCCTCGTCGTTCGACACGGCGTCCGCCTGGGCCGCGGCCGGGACCTCGGCCTCCAGGAGCCGCGACAGCTGCCGGCCCCGGATCCGCTTGAACTTGCGCTGCTGCGACCGCGTACGGTCCAGCACCGCGACCTCCAGCCGCTCGGCCGGGATGGCCTTGTCCGTCCCGTTGGCCTGGCTGGACAGCGCCTGCACCGCCAGCTTCAGCGCCTCGGACAGGGTCATCCCGTCCTGGTGCCGCTGGTCGAGGTAGTTGCTGATCTGCTCGGCGTTGCCGCCGACCGCGACGGAGCCGTGCTCGTCCACGATCGAGCCGTCGTGCGGGAGCCGGTAGATCTGGTCCCCGGCGGCCGTCGCGCCGACCTCCGCCACCACCAGCTCCACCTCGTACGGCTTCTCGCCGGCCGAGGAGAAGATGGTGCCGAGGGTCTGCGCGTAGACGTTGGCCAGACCGCGCGCCGTCACGTCGTCACGGTCGTAGGTGTAGCCGCGCAGGTCGGCGTAGCGGACGCCGCCGATGCGCAGGTTCTCGTACTCGTTGTACTTGCCGGCGGCCGCGAAGCCGATCCGGTCGTAGATCTCGCTGAACTTGTGCAGCGCGCGGGACGGGTTCTCGCCGACGAACACGATGCCGTCGGCGTACTGCAGCACGACGAGGCTGCGGCCGCGGGCGATGCCCTTGCGGGCGTATTCCGCCCGGTCGGCCATGGCCTGCTGGGGTGACACATAGAACGGAGTCGACACCGGCTTTCCGTCCCTTTCTTCTGGGCGACGAGAGGACTGGTCAGAGCAGGGCGGCGCGCGGGCCGTCGGGCTCCTGGAGCCGGCGGTCCGTCACCTTGCGGGCGAGCGCCTGCGACTCGTCCTCGTCCAGCCTGCGGAAGCCCTCGTCGGTGATGACGGTGACGATGGGGTAGATGTGGCGGTACAGGTCCGGTCCGCCGGTCGCCGAGTCGTCGTCGGCGGCGTCGTACAGCGCCTGCACGACCAGCGTGGTGGCCTGGTCCTCCGTCAGATCGGGGCGGTAGAGCTTCTTCATGGAGCCCCGGGCGAAGATGGAGCCGGAACCGGTGGCGGCGTAGCCGTGCTCCTCGGAGCGGCCGCCGGTCACGTCGTAGGAGAAGATCCGGCCCTTCTCCTTGGCCTCGTCGTAGCCCGCGAACAGCGGCACGACGGCCAGGCCCTGCATGGCCATCCCCAGATTGCTCCGGATCATGGTCGAGAGCCGGTTCGCCTTGCCCTCGAGCGACAGCGTCGCCCCTTCGACCTTCTCGAAGTGCTCCAGCTCCAGCTGGAACAGCTTGACCATCTCCACGGCGAGGCCGGCCGTACCCGCGATGCCCACCGCGGAGTACTCGTCCGCCGGGAACACCTTCTCGATGTCCCGCTGCGCGATCATGTTCCCCATCGTCGCCCGCCGGTCACCGGCGAGGACGACCCCGCCGGGGAAGGTGGCGGCGACGATGGTCGTCCCGTGCGGGGCCTCGACGATGCCCTCGGGAAGCTTCCGGTTCCCCGGCAGCATCTCGGGCGCGTGCGCGCCCAGGAAGTCCATGAAGGACGACGACCCCGGCGTCAGGAAGGCTGCCGGTAGACGCCCTGTGCCACGAGTGTTGGGTTCCACAGGTTTCCTTCCACGTAAGCGGCTGCACGCCCTGTGACGTCCGGCCGATCTTGAACTACGCCCCGGACCCTACCCGTCCGATGATCGTGACCAACCCTTCCGCCCGGCGGCGCCGGCGGTCCTCGCCGCCGTACGCCGCCACGCGGTCACGCCATCCGGACCGGGGCCCGCTTCGGGGTGGAACCCGGCCGCCCCCACGACGCCGGCACAAGACCGACCGTTCTCGTGGACATGCCCCCACCCCAGCGAGTGACCTTCGATTCGAAGGTCGAAGAGTGTTACTGACCACCCTTTTGAACGAAGGACCGCACGAAGTCCTCGGCATTCTCCTCGAGTACGTCGTCGATCTCGTCCAGCACGGAGTCGACGTCGTCGGAGAGCTTCTCCTGCCGCTCCTTGAGGTCGGTCTGCGCTTCCGCGGCCTGCTCCTCGACCTCCTCGGTCGAGCGAGTGGCCTTCTGCTGTCCGCCGCCGGTGTCCTTGGTCGCCATGTCTACCTCACCCCGCTCGGTTCGCGCGCTCACACGGAGAGACCCCGGGATTCGGGACCTCTCAAGATCAGACCCTACGCCGGACCCTACAAGGAGGGTCCGACATTCGTCCCCGTACTTTCACAACGTCCGTCTGACTTCATGATTCCCTGACGGGCGCCCTTTCAGGCCCGCTCACTGCCCCGAAAGCACCCGCACCAGGTCCTCCGCCGTACGGCAGCGGTCCAGGAGCTCCTTGACGTGCTTGCGGGTCCCCCTGAGGGGTTCCAGGGTCGGGACCCGCTGGAGGGAGTCGCGGCCCGGGAGGTCGAAGATCACCGAGTCCCAGGAGGCCGCCGCCACGTCGTCCGCGTACTGCTCCAGACAGCGCCCCCGGAAGTACGCCCGGGTGTCCTCCGGCGGCTTGCTCTCGGCCCGCTCCACGGCCGGTTCCTCCAGCAGCCGCTTGATCTTGCCCCGGGCCACCAGCCGGTTGTACAGCCCCTTCTCGGGCCGTACGTCCGAGTACTGGAGGTCCACCAGGTGCAGCCGCGCCGCGTCCCAGCCGAGTCCGTCGCGCCTGCGGTAGCCCTCCAGGATCTCCCGCTTGGCGATCCAGTCCAGCTCCCCCGCCAGGCTCATCGGGTCGGTCTCCAGCCGGCCCAGCACGTCCTCCCAGCGGCTCAGGACGTCCTTGGTCTGCTCGTCGGCGTCGGAGCCGAACCGTTCGTCCACGTACTTCCTGGCCAGCTCGAAGTACTCCATCTGGAGTTGTACGGCGGTCAGGGTGCGCCCGCTGCGGAGCGTGATCAGGTGCTGGAGGTCCGGGTCGTGGGAGACCTGGTGCAGGGTGCGCACCGGCTGGTCCACGGCCAGGTCGACGCTGATGAACCCGTCCTCGATCATGGACAGGACCAGGGCGGTCGTGCCCAGCTTGAGGTAGGTGGAGATCTCGGAGAGGTTCGCGTCCCCGATGATCACGTGGAGCCGGCGGTACTTCTCCGCGTCCGAGTGGGGCTCGTCGCGGGTGTTGATGATGGGGCGCTTGAGGGTGGTCTCCAGCCCGACCTCGACCTCGAAGTAGTCCGCGCGCTGGCTGATCTGGAAGCCGTGCTCGCGCCCGTCCTGCCCGATGCCGACCCGGCCGGCGCCGGTGACGACCTGGCGGGAGACGAAGAAGGGCGTCAGGTGGCGCACGATGTCCGAGAAGGGGGTCTCCCGCTTCATCAGGTAGTTCTCGTGCGTCCCGTAGGAGGCGCCCTTGTTGTCGGTGTTGTTCTTGTAGAGGTGGATCGGCTGGGCACCGGGGAGCTGGGCGGCCCGCTCGGCGGCCTCGGCCATGATCCGCTCGCCGGCCTTGTCCCAGAGCACCGCGTCGAGGGGGTTGGTGATCTCCGGCGAGCTGTACTCGGGGTGCGCGTGGTCGACGTAGAGCCGCGCCCCGTTGGTCAGGATGACGTTGGCGAGGCCGATGTCCTCGTCGGTCAGCTGGCTGCTGTCCGCCACCTCGCGGGCGAGGTCGAAGCCGCGGGCGTCCCGCAGCGGGTTCTCCTCCTCGAAGTCCCAGCGGGCGCGGCGCGCCCGGTGCATCGCCGCCGCGTAGGCGTTGACGATCTGGGACGAGGTGAGCATGGCATTGGCGTTCGGGTGCCCCGGGACGGAGATCCCGTATTCCGTCTCGATCCCCATTACTCGCCGTACGGTCATGCGGCCCTCCTTGCCCGGCGGCGCTCCCGTTCGGGGCGGCGCTCAAGTACCGCTGTTGCTCCGGTGCGTCATGTGCGGTGCCCGTCCCGCACTGCGGATGCGGCGGTACGGAAGAGCCTAGAACCACTCCGCGCTGCTGGGGAGATCATTTCAGTCATTGACTTCGCCTTGTCACGGCCGGAAAAGGCGGGAGGTAAAGCAGACGGCCGCGGGTGCCGTGAGAGGCACCCGCAGCCGCCTCGCACCGTCAGAGGTACTGACCGGTATTCGCCACCGTGTCGATGGAGCGTCCGGTGTCCGCGCCCTGCTTTCCGGTGACGAGCGTACGGATGAATACGATCCGCTCGCCCTTCTTTCCGGAGATACGGGCCCAGTCGTCCGGGTTGGTGGTGTTCGGCAGGTCCTCGTTCTCCTTGAACTCGTCCACGCAGGCCTGGAGGAGGTGGGAGACCCTGAGGCCCTTCTGGTTGTGTTCGAGGAATGCCTTGATGGCCATCTTCTTCGCCCGGTCGACGATGTTCTGGATCATCGCTCCGGAGTTGAAGTCCTTGAAGTACAGGACTTCCTTGTCGCCGTTGGCGTACGTGACCTCGAGGAAGCGGTTTTCCTCGGTTTCCGCGTACATCTGCTCGACGACGGTCTGGATCATGCTGTGGACGGCCACCTGGGGCGAGCCCGAGTGTTCGCTCAGGTCGTCCGTGTGCAGCGGCAGCGAGGCCTTGAGGTACTTCGCGAAGATGTCCTTCGCGGCCTCGGCGTCCGGGCGCTCGATCTTGATCTTCACGTCGAGGCGGCCGGGCCGCAGGATCGCCGGGTCGATCATGTCCTCGCGGTTGGAGGCGCCGATGACGATGACGTTCTCCAGGCCCTCCACACCGTCGATCTCGGCGAGCAGCTGGGGGACGATGGTGTTCTCCACGTCCGAGCTGACACCGGATCCGCGGGTGCGGAAGAGGGACTCCATCTCGTCGAAGAAGACGATGACGGGGGTGCCCTCGCTGGCCTTCTCCCGCGCACGCTGGAAGACGAGGCGGATGTGCCGCTCGGTCTCGCCGACGTACTTGTTGAGGAGCTCGGGGCCCTTGATGTTCAGGAAGTAGGACTTCCCCGCGGCCTGTCCGGTCACCTCGGCGACCTTCTTGGCAAGGGAGTTGGCGACGGCCTTGGCGATGAGCGTCTTGCCGCAGCCGGGCGGACCGTAGAGCAGGATGCCCTTCGGGGGCCGCAGTTCGTGCTCCTTGAAGAGGTCCGGGTAGAGGTAGGGGAGCTCGACCGCGTCGCGGATCAGCTCGATCTGGTCGCCCAGGCCGCCGATCTTCTCGTAGTCGATGTCCGGGACCTCTTCGAGGACGAGGTCCTCGACCTCGCTCTTCGGGACCACCTCGTACACGTAGCCGGAGCGCGGTTCGAGCAGCAGGGCGTCGCCGGGGCGGATGGTGATGTCCAGGAGCGGCTCGGCGAGCCTCACCACCCTCTCCTCGTCGGTGTGCCCGACCACCAGGGCCCGCTCGCCGTCCTCCAGGATCTCCTTGAGGGTGACGATGTCCCCGGCGCGCTCGAATTCCATGGCCTCGACCACGTTGAGCGCTTCGTTGAGCATGACCTCCTGGCCGCGCCGGAGGTCTTCCGGGTCGACGCTGGGGCTGACGTTCACACGGAGCTTGCGGCCGCCGGTGAAGATGTCGACGGTGCCGTCCTCGTTCGCCTGAAGGAAGACACCGAAGCCGGCCGGCGGCTGCGCGAGCCGGTCGACTTCCTCCTTGAGGGCCACGATCTGGTCCCGGGCCTCACGGAGGGTATTCGCCAGTCGTTCGTTCTGCGCGGAGACGCCTGCCAGATTCGTCTGGAGCTCGACGATCCGCTCTTCGAGAATCCTCGTGTGACGCGGAGAGTCGGCGAGCTTGCGTCGCAGGACGGCGATTTCCTGCTCGAGATAGGCAACCTGGCCAGCGGGGTCCTCAGACCCTCGCCCGGGCCGGATGCCGCGGTTGATGTCGTCGTCGTGGGCTGCCACGGTCCTCACCTCCTCCAAGGGGAGCTGGACGCTTCCTGACCCTACCTGGGCTGGTGGTGATTGAAACCCCTAGATCACAAAGACGGTAGGGGTGTGTCCGATCTTCACCCTTGCGTACTCCCTCACGCCAGGGAAATACCCACCCTTCAACATCGGAAAGCAGCCGGTTGTAAGGTCGAAGTGTTCAACACCCGTCCGGGCCCGCGCGACTTGCCGAGAGCCGCTTCCGGTACGGATCAATCAGCGCAGGGAACGGCAGGAGATATGACCGTGCAGCAGGAGGCCCCGACGGGCGGTCCGGGCGGAGCCGCGGAGGCCCTGGAGGTCTGGATCGACCAGGACCTCTGCACCGGCGACGGGATCTGCGTCCAGTACGCCCCCGAGGTGTTCGAGCTGGACATCGACGGTCTGGCGTACGTGAAGAGCCCCGAGGACGAGCTCCTCGTGGAGCCCGGGGCGACGACTCCGGTTCCCCTCCCGCTGCTGCGGGACGTGGTCGACTCGGCGAAGGAATGCCCGGGTGACTGCATTCACGTAAGGCGCGTTTCGGACAGGGTAGAGGTGTACGGCCCCGACGCCGAGTGACGGTTCAAACACGCCCGGCGGTCGAGTCCGTAAGCTCCTGGCGGAATTTCCCGCCGGTCCAGCGCCACTTGGCGAGCTGCTTGACGTCGGGGCTGTAGCGGGGCACCGAGGGCGAGGAGTAGCCGAGCAGGCTCGCGGTGACGGTGCGGTCGCGGACGGTCAGATCGGTGGCCGTGCGGCGCGTGGCGGGGGCGAGCAGGGTGGCGACGACGCGGGGCCGGGCCCCGGGGGCGGCCTCCTGGGCCAGTACGTAGATCGCGTGGGGCGGGGTGCCGGAGCCGGCGTCGCAGCGTACGGCCGCCACGGTCTCGGGGCGGCCGTCGCCGTCGAGGTCGCCCTGGGCGGCGGCGGTGACGGTCTGCCCGGCGCCCTTGCAGTCGAGGGGGTACGCGACGCCGTGCGCGTCGGGTGCGGCGGCCGGCGGGCCGCTCGCGGCCCCGGGGGCGGGGGTGGCCCCGGTGGCCCGGCCGGGCTGGAGCAGGCCCACGCCGGCTATGACGGCGGCCATGGCGGTGGCCGTGGCGACCCAGTGGACGGGCTTGGCCCTGCGGTGGGCGAGGTGCTCGGGCGACAGGTCTTCCAACGACGGGGCGGGGTCGGTGGGGCTGTGCGTCACGCGGGGTGTCTCCTGTACGAAGGGTGACGGTGAGCCAGCATCGTGCCATACCTCACACCGGGGTGGAACGGCCGGGTCCGCGTGCGTGGGGGCGCAACGAAAAGGCGCTGTGGCGCAGTTCCCGGATCGGTCCGGGAACTGCGCCACAGCGCTTTCGTGTTGACGGGGGGGCGGCTGCTACGCGGAGCGGTCGCTGCCGGGGCCGTCGTAGTCCTCGCCGTAGGCGCCCTTGGCGGGGCGGCGGCGGCGCATGGGGGGCTCGACGCCGTCCGCGAGGCGGCGGGCGGTGACGAGGAAGCCGGTGTGGCCGATCATGCGGTGGTCCGGGCGGACGGCGAGGCCTTCCACGTGCCAGTTGCGGATCATCGATTCCCAGGGCTGCGGCTCGGCGAAGCAGCCGATCTCGCGGATGGACTCGACGGTCTTGGACAGCTGGGTGGTGGTGGCCACGTAGCAGCAGAGGATGCCGCCGGGGACGAGGGCCTTCTTGACCGCCTCCAGGCACTCCCAGGGGGCGAGCATGTCGAGGATGACGCGGTCGACGTCGGTCTCGTCCAGGTTGTCCTGGAGGTCGCCCACGGTCAGCTTCCACGCGGGGTGGGGGCCGCCGAAGTAGCGCTCGACGTTGGCCGTGGCGATCTCGGCGAAGTCCGCGCGGCGCTCGTAGCTGTGGAGCATGCCCTGGTCGCCGATGGCGCGCAGCAGGAAGCTGCTCAGGGAGCCGGAGCCCACTCCCGCCTCCACGACGCGGGCGCCGGGGAAGATGTCGGCGAAGGCCAGGATCTGGCCCGCGTCCTTGGGGTAGACCACGGCGGCGCCGCGGGGCATGGACAGGACATAGTCGGGGAGCAGGGGGCGCAGCGCGAGGTAGGCGACGTTGCCGGTGGTGCGGACAACGCTGCCCTCGGGAGCGCCGATCAGCTCGTCGTGCGGGAAGGAACCCTTGTGGGTGTGGAAGTTCTTCCCGGCTTCGAGCGTGAACGTGTAGTGGCGGCCCTTGGGGTCGGTCAGCTGTACCTGGTCCCCGACCTCGAAGGGCCCGCGTCGGCGGGCGGCACCGGTCGGTTCGGACATGTGACCAGTGTATTGGCTTCAGGACTGGGGCCGCGCCATGGCCTTCACGAAGGCCTTCTCGACGTCGAGGGCGGACAGGACGCCGTAGATCTCGCCGCCGGTCTCCAGGACGAGGTATTCGGTGGCGGGGGTGGTGCGGAGGTGGTCGAGGAGGGCTTCCCCGGTGAGTTCCGCCGAAACCTTCATGCCGTCGGTGAGGTCCTGGGCGAGGGTGCTGACGGCGACCCAGGGGCGGCGGTGTTCGGGGACGGAGGCGATGGCGGTCTCGCGGACGATGGCGGTGGGGTCGCCCTGGCCGTCGACGACGACGAGGGCGCGGGCTCCGGCTTCGTTGGCGCGGCGCAGGGCCTCGGAGAGGGGGGTGGCGCTCTGGACGGGGACGGCGCGCCGGGTGAGGGCGCGGGCGCGCAGTTCGGGGAGGTGTTCGCGCAGGCGGGCCATGCGCAGGCTGTTGCCGGCGCCGGTCCAGATGATCGCGGCGAGGATGGCGGCGAGGAGGGCGTCCATGACGGTGTCCATGCCGCCGATGTCCCGGGCGGGGGTGCCGAGGACTCCGGTCTGGGTGACCAGGGGGAGGCCGATGAGGACGGTGACGGCGAGGGCGCGGCCGACCCAGGCGGCGGCGACGGTGCCGGCCATGGGTTTGCCGGTGATGCCCCAGATCACGGCGCGGAGCATGCGGCCGCCGTCGAGGGGCAGGCCGGGCAGCAGGTTGAAGGCGGCGACGAGGAGGTTGGAGATCATCAGGCCGGCGAGGAGGACGCCGGGGACGGTGGCGGGGTCGACGGCCTTCATGCCGAGGTAGAAGATCCCGGCGAGGGCGAGGGAGAGCAGGGGGCCGACGAAGGCGAGGACGAACTCGCGGCCGGGGGTCTCGGACTCCTTCTCGATCTCGGAGACCCCGCCGAAGAACTGGAGCTGGA
The DNA here is from genome assembly GCF_040684675.1 of Streptomyces sp. NPDC089915. NCBI lineage: Bacteria > Bacillati > Actinomycetota > Actinomycetes > Kitasatosporales > Streptomycetaceae > Streptomyces > Streptomyces sp. NPDC089915. Next base: position 73,552 of record NZ_JBFBGN010000018.1, read on the forward strand.
TGCGGCGCACGGGGAGCCTGAAGCGGAGTGCGGCGATCGTGTGCGCGAGTTCGTGGACGAGGACGGAGGCGTAGAAGGCGACGGCGAAGAAGAGGGAGACGAGGTAGCGGGCCGGGCCGAGCTCGGGCAGGACCCGGTCGAGCTGGTCGCCGAAGACCCAGGTGATGAGGGCGGCGACGAGGAACCAGCTGGGCGAGACGTAGACGGGTACGCCGAAGGGGCGGCCCATGAGGATGCCGCCGCCCGGGTCGGAGCGCTTGGCGGAGCGCTCGCCGGTTTCGTCGGTGTCTGCCACGGCTTTCCTTCGTTCGGTGCGTTTGCTTCCAGTGTGGTCCACGTCGTGGGTGGGGCGGCGTGGGGGCGCTGTCGCGCGGTGTGATGCTCCGATCATGCAGGGCGATGGTCCCGGAGTCGATGGTATGCGCGTGCTGTCCGTCCCGGGTCGTAGGGTTTTAGGCATGACGACGATCCCCGGCGCCGGTTCCGCCGACGCTTCCCCGGGTGCCGCCCGGCCCGCCTCGCTGTCGCCTTCGCGGGCGGGCGATTTCATGCAGTGCCCGCTGCTGTACCGGTTCCGGGTGATCGACCGGCTGCCGGAGAAGCCGAGTGCGGCGGCGACGCGGGGGACGCTGGTGCACGCCGTGCTCGAACGTCTCTTCGACCACCCGGCAGAGGAGAGGACGGCTCCGCGGGCGAAGGCGCTGCTGCCGGGGCAGTGGGAGCGGCTGCTGGAGGCGAAGCCGGAGCTGGCGGAGCTGTTCCCGGAAGGGGACGGGGGCGCCGGGCTGGCGGGGTGGCTGGCCGAGGCGGAGGCGCTGGTGGAGCGCTGGTTCACGCTGGAGGACCCGACGCGGCTGGAGCCGGTGGAGCGGGAGTTCTTCGTGGAGACGGAGCTGGAGTCGGGGCTGCGGCTGCGCGGGATCATCGACCGGGTGGACGTGGCGCCGACGGGCGAGGTGCGGATCGTCGACTACAAGACGGGCAAGGCGCCGCGGCCGCAGTACGCCGAGGGCGCGCTGTTCCAGATGAAGTTCTACGCGCTGGTGGTGTGGCGGCTGAAGGGCGTGGTGCCGCGGCGGCTCCAGCTGGTGTACCTGGGGAGCGGGGACGTGCTGACGTACGACCCGGTGGTGGCGGACCTGGAGCGGGTGGAGCGCAAGCTGCACGCGCTGTGGGACGCGATCCGGGAGGCCACCGAGACGGGTGACTGGCGGCCGCGGCCGACGAAGCTGTGCGGCTGGTGTGATCACCAGTCGGTGTGCCCGGAGTTCGGCGGCACTCCCCCGGTGTACCCGCTGGCGATCGTGCCGAGGCCCGCCCTCCCGACGGATTCCTGACCGGGCGGCCAGGGCAGAATGGGCGGCGTCGAAGCCGTCCGACGAATACGAGGTAGTTCCCGTGGCGATCCGCATCCTGCTGGTCGACGACCAGCCACTGCTGCGCACCGGCTTCCGGATGATCCTGGAGGCGGAGCAGGAACTGGTGGTGGTGGGTGAGGCCGGGGACGGTCTGCAGGCGCTGGAGCAGGTGCGGGCGCTGCAGCCGGACGTGGTGCTGATGGACATCCGGATGCCGCGGATGGACGGGGTGGAGGCGACCCGGCAGATCACGGGTCCGGAGCGGAACGGGCCGGCCAAGGTGCTGGTGCTGACCACGTTCGATCTGGACGAGTACGTGGTGGAGGCGCTGCGGGCGGGGGCGAGCGGCTTCCTGCTGAAGGACGCGCCGGCTCATGAGCTGGTGCAGGCGATCCGGGTGGTGGCGGCGGGCGAGGCGATGCTCGCGCCGAGCATCACGCGCCGGCTGCTGGACAAGTACGCCGGTCATCTGCCGTCGGGCGAGGAGAGCGTCCCGGACGTGCTGGGGACGCTGACGGAGCGTGAGGTCGAGGTGCTGAAGCTGGTGGCGCGGGGGCTGTCGAACGCGGAGATCGCGGCGGACCTGTTCGTGAGCGAGACGACGGTCAAGACCCACGTGGGCCACGTGCTGACGAAGCTGGGCCTGCGCGACCGGGTGCAGGCGGCGGTGTACGCGTACGAGAGCGGCCTGGTGCGGCCGGGCGCGCAGTAGTCGTCCCCTGCTCCGGACACGGCTCCGCCCCGGCACCCTTTCGGGTGCCGGGGCGGAGCCGTCGCAGCGGGGGTGTCAGCCCTTGCTGATCTCCCAGAAGCGGAAGACCGTGGAGGCGTCCAGGGACCACTGGAGACCGGTGACGTTCTGGCGGGCGACGGCGTACTGCTTGCTCTGCCAGAGCGGGAGGAGCGGCACCTCGTCGGCGACGATGTCCTGGAGGCGGGTGTAGTCCGGGTTGGCCGCGGTGCGGTCGGACTTGGTGGAGGTCGACGGGATGATGGTCCCGCTGATCTCCTTGTTGTCGTAGTTGTTCATCAGGACGTTGTCCGGCCCGAAGAACGGCTGCGTGAAGTTGTCGGCGTCCGGGTAGTCGGGCACCCAGCCCTTGACGTAGACCCCGTACTTGCCGGCCTTGATGTCCTTCTCGTACTGCTCGAACTCGACCGACTTCACGTCCGCGTCGAACAGGCCGCTCTCGTTGAGCTGCTTGGCGATGACCTGGAACTGCTGGTCGGTGGAGGGGCCGTAGCGGGTCGGCGTCGAGTACAGCGTCAGCTTGATCTTGCCGGTGATGTTGGCGGCCTTGAGGACGGCCTTGGCCTTCTCCGGCTGGGGGCTGCCGCCGTAGCGGTCGAAGAAGGGGGTGGTGTGGCCCGCGATGCCGGCCGGGACGATCGAGTACAGCGGGACGGCGGTGCCGGAGTACACGTCCTTGACGAGCGCCTCGCGGTCGATGAGGTACGCGATGGCCTTGCGGACGGGGAGCTTGCCGACGACCGGGTCGCTGACGTTGAAGACCATGTGCTGGACCTCGGCGCCGGTGCCCTGGACGACGTCGACCTTGTTGTCGCCGGTCTTGGTCGCGGCGAGGCCGGCGATGTCCTTGGCGGCGAGGCCGCGGAAGGCGAAGTCGACGTCGCCGCTCTCCAGGACGGTCTTGAGGCCGGCCTGGTCGCCGTTGAAGAACTTCAGCGTGACGCCGGTGTTCTTGGCCTTCGCCTTGCCGCTGTAGGAGTCGTTGACCGAGAAGTTGGCGCTCTTCTCGCTGAAGGAGTCCAGCTTGTAGACGCCGGAGCCGATCGCCTTGTTGTCGGTGCGCAGCTTGTCGGCCGGGTACTCGCTGTGGTCGACGATGGCGCCCGCACCCGATGCGATCTTGCTCGGGAAGGTCGCGTCGGGCGTCTTCAGCTTGAAGACGACGGTCTTCTCGTCGGGGGCGTCGATGCTCGCGATGGAGCCGAGCATGACGGCGGGACCGCTGGGGTCGTTGATCTTCAGCGTGCGTTCGAAGGAGAACTTGACGTCCTTCGAGGTGAGGCTGTGGCCGTTGCTGAACTTCAGGCCGGAGCGCAGGGTGCACTTGTACACCCTGCTGTCGGCGCCCTCGAAGTTGCAGGCCTGGGCGGCGTCGGGCTCGGGCGTGGTGCCGCCCTTGGGGAAGCTCAGCAGCGACTGGAAGACGTTGTTGAAGAGCAGCCAGGAGCCCGGGTCGTAGCCGGACGCCGGGTCGGTGGACTTCACCTTGTCGGATATGCCCATGACCACGCCCTTGCCGTCGCCGGCGGCCGAGCCGTCCTGCGAGCCGCAGCCGCTGAGCAGCGCGGCGGCGGTGGCCGCCCCGAGCGGGGCCACCAGCCACTGGTTACGTCTCTTCACGCGATGTCCTTCACAGTTCTCGTCTGGTCGTTGCGCCGGCCTGCGACGTCCGCCGCCGGTTGCCGCCGGTCTCAGCCGCTGACCCCGCGGCCGAGCTCCCACAGCTGGAGGTCGGAGATGGCGTTGACCGACCATTCCACTCCGGTGATCCCGTCGCGTGCGGCGACGTACTGCTTGCCCTGCCACAGGGGCAGGACGGGCACGTCATCGGCGACGATGTCCTGCATCTCCGTGATCGCGGGGACGGCGACGTTGCGGTCGGCGGCCTTGCGGGACTCGGGGATGAGCTTGGTGCGCACCGTGTTGTTGGCGTACGGCGTGCCCAGGAAGTTGTCCTGCTCCAGGAACGGGGCGAGGAAGTTGTCGGCGTCCGGGTAGTCGGGGAACCAGCCGAGCCCGTAGGCGGCGTAGTCGCCCTTCTTCTGGGCGGGGCGGAAGTCGCCCCATTCGTTGCCCTGGACGGTGATGTCGAAGAGCTGGGTGGAGTTCAGCTGGGCCTTGAGGGCCGCGAACTCGGCCGCGGTGCCGTCGCCGTAGTGGTCGCTGGTGTAGTTCAGCGTCAGCTTGACGGGGGTCTTGATGCCGGCGGCCTTCAGCAGGTCGGCGGCCTTGGCGGTGTTGGCCTCGCCGTACTTGTTGAAGAAGGAGTTGACGTGGCCGGTGACCGTGGTGGGGACCAGCGAGTACAGGGGCTGCGCGGACTTGCCGTAGACCTTGGAGATGACGTTGTTGCGGTCGACGGCGGCGGCGAGGGCCTGGCGCACGGCCTTGTCCTTGACGGCCGGGGCGTCGGTGTTGAAGCCGATGTAGCGGATCTCCAGACCCGGCATGGGGACGAGCTTGACTCCCTTGGGCGGCTTGGCCGAGAGCTCGGTGATCTGGGCCGGGGAGAGGGTGCGGGACACCATGCTGACGGAGCCGTCGGACAGCGCCTTGGTGGCGGCGGCCGAGTCGGCGAAGGTGCGCAGTTCGACCTTGTCGTTCTGCAGCTTGATGTCGCCCTTGTAGTGCGGGTTCTTGGTGAAGACGGCCCGGACCAGGTGGTTGTCCTTGACCTCGGCCTTCATCGTGTACGGGCCGGAGCCGTCGACGGCGAAGCCGGTGCGGAGCTTCTTGGCCTCGTAGTTCTTCTCGCTGACGATGCCGGCGGCGGGGGTGGAGAGCTTGTACGGGAAGGTCGCGTCCGGGGTCTTCAGGTGGAAGACGACGGTGTCGGCGCCCTTGACCTCGACGGTGTCGAGGGTGGAGAGCAGCGAGGAGGGACCGTTCTCGTCCTTGATGGCGCGGACCCGGTCGATGGAGAACTTGACGTCCTTGGCGGTGAGCGGGTCGCCGTTCGCGAACTTCAGGCCCGGCCGCAGGGTGCAGCGGTAGCTCTCGTTGTCGTTGTCGGTGAAGCGGCAGTCGGACGCCGCCTCGGGGACGGGCTGGCCGCCGCCGCGCGGGGTGTGCATCAGCGTCTGGACGGTCTGGCGCAGGACGTTCCAGGAGGAGGCGTCGTAGGCGTACGCCGGGTCGAACGGGGCGGGGGCGTAGTCGGCTGCCTCGAACCGGTCGGTGGTGCCGACGACGATCGCCCCGGACCCTGCTCCCGTTCCACTCGCGCTGCCGCATGCGGACAGCGCGGGGGTGAGCAGGCCGATCGCGGCCGTCAGCACCATGGTCTTGCGGTTCATGCTGGAAGTACTCCCTCACCCGGCACTTGTTAAGCGGCGTAGAGGGCACTGCGCGGCGGTCGCCCGTTCAGGGCGGAACGATCGGGCCGGTGTTTGACGATCGGTCCACGCGCGTGCCGGCGCAAGGGTGTGCGGCCGGTACGGCAGAGGTGCGTGCGGAGTGCCCGCGTCGACATTAGTGGCCCGGGACGGGGTGGCTGGAACCAGCAGGAGTTGGGGCGTAATCGCACTGTGATGGGCGCGGACTGACCGCTCATGCCGGAGTCTTCGCAGATGGTGTCAGGAGATGATCAATCCGGACACAAGGGAAGCCCCTGGAGGCTCGGGGCAGGTCCGGCGAAGGCTGCGCGGGTGACCAAAGTCACCCGCTACAGCCCTCATCGGCAGCATGGAATTTCGGCCTCCGGGGCCAGGGGCGGAAGATCCTTCCGCTGGAACGGGGACCGGCCCCCGTTCCGTTCGGTACTGACGGTGTGCGCTCAGTTCATCGGAGTGATGAGGGAGCGCAGGAAGGTCAGGTCCACTTCCTCCAGCGAGCGCACGACGGTCCGCCCGGGCGCGGGCTCGATGACGCCCACGGAGGGCACGGCCACGACCCGGCAGCCGGCGGCCTCGGCGGCCGCCACCCCGGTGGCCGTGTCCTCGATGACGGCGCACCGCGAGGGGTGCGCGCCGAGGCTGCTCGCGGCGAACAGGTAGGGGTCGGGGTGGGGCTTGGTGCGCGGGACCTCGTCGCCGGCGACGGTCAGGTGGAACCGGTCGCGGCCGAGGGTGAGCAGGACCTGGTCGATGACCCGGCGGTGGGAGGCCGAGACGAGGGCGGTGGGCACGTTGTGCCGGGCCAGCTCGCTCAGCAGCCGCTCGGCGCCCGGCATCAGGGGGACCTGCTCGGCGATGCGGGCCTCGAACCGCTCGTTGAGCAGGACGCTCAGTTCGGCGAGGCCGATGGCGGCGCCGGTCGCCTCGATCAGGAAGGAGGCGCTGCGGCTCATGGGTCCGCCGACGACCACGTCGCGCCAGGACTCGTCGAGGCGGTGGCCCAGTTCGAGGAAGATCTGGGCCTCGATCTCCCACCAGAACCCCTCGGTGTCGACGAGGGTGCCGTCCATGTCGAGCAGCACCGCCTGCAGGGCGTGTCCGTCGGCCGTGCGGACGACGGGGGCGGGAACGGTGCTGGTCATGCGTACGCCTCTCTCCGGGGACGACAAGGCCGGCCACCTCGTGACCCCGTGGGGCATCCCCTCGGGAACAGGTGACCGGCCTGTTTGGGACCGACCAGTGTACGCCGGTCCGTGTCAGCGTGCGTTGAAATACTTCGCTTCGGGGTGGTGGATGACCAGAGCGTCGGTGGACTGCTCCGGGTGGAGCTGGAACTCCTCCGAGAGGTGGACCCCGATCCGCTCCGGCTCCAGGAGGTTCGCGATCTTCGCCCGGTCCTCCAGGTCGGGGCAGGCCCCGTAGCCCAGGGAGAAGCGGGCGCCCCGGTACTTCAGGTCGAACATGTCCTCGATGGCGGCCGGGTCCTCGCCGCCGAAGCCGAGCTCGGCGCGGACGCGGGCGTGCCAGTACTCGGCGAGGGCCTCGGCGAGCTGGACGGAGAGGCCGTGCAGCTCCAGGTAGTCGCGGTAGGAGTCGGACTCGAACAGCTTGGCCGTGGCCTCGCCGATCTTCGAGCCGACGGTGACCACCTGGAGGCCGATGACGTCGGTCTCGCCGGACTCCTCCGGGCGGAAGAAGTCCGCGAGGCACAGACGGCGGCCCCGGCGCTGGCGCGGGAAGCTGAAGCGGGTCCGCTCGTTGCCCTGCTCGTCCAGGATGATCAGGTCGTCGCCCTTGGAGACGCAGGGGAAGTAGCCGTAGACCACGGCGGCTTCCAGGAGGTTCTCCGTGTGCAGCTTCTCCAGCAGGCCGCGCAGGCGCGGACGGCCCTCGTGCTCGACGAGCTCCTCGTAGGTGGCCCCGCCGGCGCGGGCCTGCTTGAGGCCCCACTGGCCCTTGAACAGCGCGCCCTCGTCCAGCCAGGAGGCGTAGTCCTTGAGCGGGATGCCCTTGACCACGCGGGTCCCCCAGAAGGGCGGGGCGGGCACCGGGTTGTCGACGGACACGTCGGACCGGCCGCCCGGCTGCTCCGGCTCCTCCACCTGGAGGACCGGAGTGTCCCGCTTGGCGACGCGGCGCTGCTTGAGCTCGGGCAGGGTGGCGCCGGGGACTCCGCGCTTGACGGCGATGAGCGCGTCCATCAGCCGCAGGCCCTCGAACGCGTCGCGCGCGTAGCGGACCTCGCCCTCGTAGATCTCGTGCAGATCCTGCTCCACGTAGGCGCGGGTCAGGGCCGCACCGCCGAGGATGACCGGGTAGTCGGCCGCCAGCTTGCGCTGGTTCAGCTCCTCCAGGTTCTCCTTCATGATCACGGTCGACTTGACCAGGAGACCCGACATGCCGATGACGTCGGCCTTGTGCTCCTGCGCGGCCTCCAGGATCGCGGAGACCGGCTGCTTGATACCGATGTTCACCACGTTGTAGCCGTTGTTGGTGAGGATGATGTCGACCAGGTTCTTGCCGATGTCGTGAACATCCCCACGCACGGTCGCCAGGACGATCGTGCCCTTGCCCTCCGCGTCCGTCTTCTCCATGTGCGGTTCCAGGAAGGCGACCGCCGTCTTCATCACCTCGGCCGACTGCAGGACGAACGGCAGCTGCATCTG